>NZ_DF968237.1:0-15160 GCF_001270025.1 Streptomyces azureus
CCAGAGTCCTACCGGACCGACACCGCGCCCGGGGGCCATAACCAGGAATTGATCACAACTGAAGACAGCCCCTAGTGCACTTACGCACCTTCGTCACCGCGATCACGGCGGTCAGCCTGCTCGCCCTCGGCAGCGGCACCGCGCCGGCCGCGCCGGAGCGCGACGCGGACACGGCCGACGCCAGCGCTGTCAGAGTCGATGACGGAAGCTTTGAATACCCGACCGCGCCGGCGAACTCGTACCTGACGGTTTCGCAGGGTCAGCCCATCGGCCCCTGGAAGGTCACCCGTGGGGGCGTGGACCTCATCGGCGCCGGCTTCTGACAGGCAGCTGAGGGAGACCAGTCCGTCGACCTCAACGCAGCCCAGCCAGGGACCGTGTCCCAGACCTTCTCCACGAAGCCGCTCACCAAGTACACGGTGACGTACTCGCTCGCCGCCAACCCGGGCGGCCCGGCGTTGAAGACCGGCCGGGTCCTGGTCAACGGACAGAACGTCCAGAGCTTCTCGTTCGACTCCACCGGCAAGACACGCGCCAACATGGGTTACGAGACACGGCAGGTGACGTTCCTGTCCCTCGGGTTCACCGCGACGCTGGCGTTTGACAGCACCGTCTCCGGCGCCTTCGGGCCAGTGATCGATGACGTGAAGGTCTGCTCCTGCGGTCTGCTGTAAACGCTGCGCAGCGGCACCAGGAGAGCCCCGGCGAATGAGCGCCGGGGCTCTCTCTTGACGGGGCTCATCGCTGCGGAGTCCGCATTCGGTGGCAGGTCGACTCCCAGGGCAACTGACTATGTGGCGGCGCGGGCCTTCTCCCGGACGCTGCTCCCGGGGCAGCGGCTCAGGCCCGTTCAGGGAATGGTGTCCGGGTCGGTGGGGCGGTGATGCTGCCCGCGTGGAACACGCGGGTGGGACCGGCTGGGCTGCCTACGGTGGTGCGGTGACACCGCTATCCGACGCCGATGCCGGACTCGTGCCTGTGCCGGTCCGGGTCGTGCTGCCCGCCGATCCTCTGCTCGGGACCGAGCCGCAGGAAGTCGTCACACGGCTGTGGAAGCGGCGGCAGACGGAAACGGACTGGGTCTACCTCATTGGGCTGCCCTCGTACCGAGATCGTGAGGACGGCGGTGTGGAGGCGGCGGAGTACCGGGTGTGGGTGCGGGCCCCGGAGCATGTGCGGCCGGTCGACGGCGTCGACTACGACCAGGTCGTCACCGAGCGCCTGAAGCCGTCGCGGCAGTCGGTCGTCCACGAGGCACTCGGGGAGCGCCGGCCTTCGGGATGGGTGCTGCAGAAGCTGGGCGACGGTCGCGGCCCGTCCGACGGGGTGCTGCACACGCCGGACTACGAAGAGGCGCCGCAGGGCGCGCCGCTCATGCACTGCTCCGACCCGGCCGTCGTCACCGCCACCGAGCAGCTGCTGAACGCCCTGTCCGACGTGGAGACATCGCGCGCCCGAGGCCTCCTTGGAGGCGTTCGGCCTGGCCGTCAACGCGGCCCCGCGCCGCGGCTGTCCTGGTGGGCACGTCGCCGTGCCGCCCACACGGCCTGATCGTGGCGGTCCTTCCGTAGGATGCGAAACGCCGCGTCCGGCCGCACTCCTTGTGCCGGCACTTGCCACCACCAGGACCGCCGCCAGTATCAGGCCGATACTCTGACCGGCGTGAGTGACGGCATCGCGTGGATAGGCGCACACCACCACACTCCTCCATCGGCCGTGCCCGGCATGCTCGGCGGCATCTCGCTGACCCTGGCCCGAGGTGCGGAGACGGACGAGTTCCTCATCAACCTGGGCGCCGACCTCGACGAGCTAGCCGCGCGCACCCCGTGCAGGGAGCTGCGCACACCGGCCGGGCAGCCGGGCCAGCCCTCCCCTCAGCTCAACCGCGCCATGTACGGCACGTGCGGTGAGTGGACGTACGTGCTGGAGGACTGGGGCATGGCAGCCTGGGCGACCGGCTACCAAGGCGAGGCCGAGTCACTGCTTCCCTGCGTGGGCGAGGAGATCCTCTGCCTGACCGCCAACCGTTTCAGCCCCCCGGCCGTGATCATCCATGCCCCCGATGCCTGCGCGTACCGGGCTGACTTCGGCACCGACACCGGGCAGAGCTCGGCCCTCGATGCCGCCCTCAGCGCCGCGGGCGCGGTGTTCCCGTCGATGCCTGAAGCCAGTGAGGCCGAAGTCGTCGCGTACTTCGAGGAGTACGGCGAGCGCCTGCCCGAGCTGGTGTTCACCGCCGTGGGCGCCTACACGGGCGTGGCCATCGACCAGGACTCCGTGAAGGCCGGTGACCTTCCCGGCGTCCTCATCGCCCCGGCCTGACCGTCTGCCGCGCACATGAGACCGGCCCCCACCCTCATCGCAGGGTGAGGGCCAGTGCCGATCTGGTCGAGTTCCTCCGTGCCGCCGTCGTAGTCCAAAGACCTCATCGCACTCGATGAACCGGGTAGCGAGGATGCTTTCGAAGTCGGTGTTACACCACTCCACCCCGGCCGTCGCCACACCTGCGGCCTTCGCCCCGCTCTTGGGCGCCTTCCCCTTGGCCACCGGCGTCGACTTGCCGAAGCACACCTGGCGGCCGTCCGCATCCGCCTCGCTGCACTGCTCCACCGCCGACTTCGACGAGCGCGCAGACAGCGGCGTACCGGCCGAGCCGTGGTGGTCGTTGCGAAGCCTGCTGGGGGTTGGCCGGCTGGTCGAGCATGGCTTCGATCCGAGCGCGCCGTGCTGTGAGGTCGACGTGCTGAGAGCCCGGCTGTGAGGCTGCGCGGGCCCGACTGCTATGAGTGCCTTCGACGCATCGAGCAGGCCATCTCCTGAGGCGCATCGCCTGCCCTTACTCCCGACAGAGTGCGGTGCGGAGTCGTCGCCAGCAGATGACGGCGCAGCCGAGGGGTGACGAAAGCGCGGTGGATGTCGTCGCGGATGTCCCAGCGGATGCGCAGGCGGCGGAACCAGTGCAACAGCGCGATCGCTCCTTCCACGACCCAGCGGTACACACCCAGGCCGGAGCCGTGCCCGGTGCCGCGCCGGGTGAGGTGCGGGGTGGTTTGGAACCGGCGCACCTTGCCCCAGTAGACCTCGTGGTCATAGCCGCGGTCCGCGTACAGGTGCTTGGGGTGGGGCGGCGAGGGCGAGGTTGTCCCTGCGGCTCACGGTCTGGAGCAGCTGGGCGCACACGATGGCTTCGGCGACAACATCGGCGGCGGCCAGTCGTTGAGCAGCTCATGGGGCGGAACAAGGCGAATGTGCGCTGAGTAACTGTTTGGACTTTGAGATGCCGGGGTGGTTCCCCAGTTCACGGACACAGGACTGGAAAGTCGGCCTTGACCCAAAGAGCACGGATGGCGGCGGCCTTGTCATCGGCGGAGTCGGCCTCAGTGCTCCATATCCTGGCCTGGGCGGTGGAGTTGTTGACCGATGGCCAGCCCGGGTACCCGGTGGTAGCGAAATCAGCCCACGCGCGCACCATGCGGCGCGCCAGTCCGTAGTCTGCGGGTGTGGGTGCGCCGCCGATGAGGAAAGCCAGGCACTCGGTGCCGAGGTTACCGAAGGCGAAGGGGATGTCCGCACAATGCCAGGCCCGCACGACCCCGTTCGGGCCTGTGCGCCGACGATCGAAACGCGATAGGAACGCCCGGCCGCCGGCTTGGGCGTGAAGCTCGACGAGTCGGTTGCTGTACTCGCCGAACAGGAGATCCCCGAAAACGGCGAGGTAGACATCGAGCACCGGGGCGTGGGGCATCGCGGCGCGATAGCCGGCCACCAGGCCGTCAGGGAGGTGGAAGTCTTCGGCGAAGAGAGCCAGCTGCCCATCGGTTGTGACCTTCGCGCTGCTGCCGACGGCGTCGAGAAGCCAGTACTCCTCAGTTGTGTGGCAGACCAGCAGGTCCACTTCCCGGGTCGCACCGGATGCCATCCCCGTGAGGGGGTCGGTGGGCAGTACAGCGCCGTCAAGGACGGGAGCGTAGAGCGCGGGGTCGTAGTGGCGGGATCCGGAGGCGGGGTCACGCCGGTAGGCGTCGACCACCTTGTCGGAGGCGATGACCAGGTTCTGCGGAGTTGCAGATGTCAGGCCCTCAAGAGTGGCGGGGCAGCCCGCTGCCGCAGCGATCTCACGGGTGGTCGCCGCAGCGATTTCGAGCGTGTAGCAAGGGCTGGCGGCGCTGTGAACGATGGCACGGTGGAACAGGCCGCGGGCGCGGTCCATCACCATCAGGCAGGCAACCGAAGCGGCTCCGGCGGACTGGCCGGCGACCGTGACATTGCCAGGATCACCACCGAAGGCCCCGATGTTCTCACGAACCCAGCGCAGCGCCGCGACCTGGTCGAGCAGGCCCCGGTTGTCCGGATACGCAGTTGCTTCGGCGGCGGGGACGTGGCCGAAACCTTCGAAGCCGAGCCGGTAGTTGAGGGTGACCACGACCAGACCGGCGCGGGCCAGCTCGGTTCCGTCGAAGTCGGGTTGGGCTGAGGATCCGAAGGTGTAGGCACCGCCGTGGATCCAGACCAGGACGGGCAGACGGCCGCCCTCGGGGGCCGGGGTCCATATGTTGACGGTGAGGATGTCCTCGTCGTCAGGCGACCACACGGGTGCGCCGGGCAGCGTTGCTGACTGCGGAGCGATCGGGCCGAAGGCCGTGCAGTCCCGCACTCCGCTCCACGCCGGTGCCGGGAGAGGTTCCCGGAACCGATTGGCGCCGAACGGCGGGGCGGCATAGGGGACGCCAAGGACGGCGGTGACTTCGGCAGAGGCCCGAAAACCTTGGACCGAACCGTTCTTCGTCTTGAAGGTGTCCATCGGAAGATTGCCTCTCAGTACACGCCAGATCGCCAGGGAGGGCGAGGCTTCAGCTTTGCATCACGCGGCACCCGAGGACCAACACCAAGATCATGGTGATTGACGCACCAGTGATGTCAATTGCCGCCACCAGTTGGCTCATCCAAACGTTGCGCGGCGTTTTCGGGCAGTTCCCTTACGCGCGGCAGCGCGGATGAGGCGACCCACAGCACGCTCAGCACGGCACCCGCCGTGCCGATCCACAGGGTGGGGCGCAGGCCGAGTGCGGTGCCCAGCGTGCCGGCCAGCACCGCGCCGATCGGGCGTACTCCGAAGTTGGCGGTCTGCACCACGCCCATCACGCGGGAGCGCAGCGTGGGCGGGATGACGGCGATCAGGTAGCTGTTGGTCGAGACGTCCAGGACCGCGACCCCGCAGCCGGCGCCGAGCTGCGAAGCAACCAGCGCCGCGATCACCAACGGTCCCGGGCCCTCGGCCAGCGGCACCAGCAGCAGGGGCAGGCTGAAGCCCAGGAAGCCGGTGACGATGGCCGGGCCGATGCCGATGCGGCGCACCACGCGCGGCGCGGCGTACGCACCGGCCAGCCCGCCGAGCCCGAACGCGGCCACCACCGCCCCGCTGAGCTCCCCCGTGCCCGATCCAGATCTGCGACCCGGCTGGCCGCGGAACCGAAGTGGGACGGGTTCCGGCCTCTCGTCTCCGTCGACGCGGGGAAGGTGGTGCTGCGCTCCAGGCGTGGCACCGAGCTGGCCTCCGCGTTCCCAGAGGTTGTGGCCGGCGCAGCGCAGCCGCCGGACGCGAGCGCGCTGGACGGCGAACTCGTCATGTGGGAGGAAGGGCGGCTCGCCTTCGAGCGGTTGCAGGACCGGTTGCAGCGGGTGGTGCTGCGGCGGCCCGGACGGCTGCCGAGTGGCCGGTCCACTTCGTCGCCTTCGACCTGCTCCGGCTGTCCGGGACGGACACGACCCTCTGGCCGCACCGGCGGCGCCGGGCCGCGCTGGAGTCGCTGTTCGCCGCGCGGCGGCTGTCCGCGCCGTGGGCACTGTGTCCGTCGACCACTGCCCCGCACACGGTGCGCGAGTGGCTGACGTGGGCGGCGGTCGGCATGGAGGGCGTGATCTACAAGCGGCTGGACAGCGCGTACCAGCCGTCGGTGAGGGCTGACGGAAATACAAGGTGCGCGAGACCACCGAGGCGATCGTCGGCGCGGTCACCGGCGCCCCGGCTGCTCTATCCGACCCTGGCTCCGCCGATGACCCGCCGGCCACACCCTAGGCATGGTCGAGTTGGTCGGCCAGGTCGGCCAGATCGTCGGCGTGCAGGTCGAACCCGTCCGAGGAGGTGGGCGGGTCGCCGACAGGGCGGGCGACGTAGGCGGTGCGCAGGCCGAGGCCCTGTGCTCCGCGCAGGTCCCAGGCGTGGGCGGCGACCATCAGGAGCCGCTCCGGCGGTCGTCCGGAAACGGTGATGGCCAGCTGGTAGACCGCTGGGTCCGGCTTGTAGGTCCGGGCGTCTTCGGCGGACAGGGCCTGGTGCCAGCGCAGTCCGGCGTGGGCGTTGAGACCCAGCAGCGCCGTCCGGCTCGCGCTGGAGAGTCCGATCAGCGGGAATCGTTCGGCGAGTCGGGCGAGCCCTGCCACGGTGTCGGGCCACGGCGGGAGCCTGCGACTTGACAGGGCCAGAGCCGCTACGGCGGTCGGGTCGTCGACTCCGGCGGCATCGGCGACGAGCCGGGCGGCTTCCAGGTCGAGGACGTCGCTGGTGATGTAAGGCCGGGCGCCGTCGAGAATGCGACGTTGCTCGCGGTCGATGTACTGCTGCCACAGCGACAAAAGCTGCTCGACCCTGGGATCGTCGAGCGATGGGTCGAGTTCACGAATGCCGGCGCGGATACCGGCGGGTTCGTCGACGAGCGTGCCGAGCACGTCGAGCACGAGGGCATCGATCTCTGGCTCTGCCATGAGAGAGGTCTCCTGGACGAAGCTGGGGCGTAAGAGTGGCTGTCAGCCGAACGCGGCTGGAAGCCACCCCGATTCCCGAACCGCACGGCCTGTGGGGCAACCGCATCAACGTCGCCAACCACCGCGTCCGCCAAGCCGCAACGCACGACCGGCGCGGCCACCTCCGAGTAGGCCCCCGGAGTGAGCGACCGTGCACCGCCTGGAACCCCACGCGGCACTGACCACCGCCGACGTCGCCCCCATGCCCGGCGACCGCGAGGCCATCGATCACCTCAGCACCCTGCCCGACCACGTCCACACCGCACTGCACCGCTGGCTCACCCACACCGCCCGACAACCAGCTGCCACCCGCCCCATGATGCACGAGTCGTCAGGCGGCATCGTGGATGACGAGCTTGAACTCCGCGAGGGTCAAAAGACGCGACTTGTCGTCGTTGTGTGTGACACGGAGCGCAACCGGGGTGCCTGGGTCGACGAAGACGCCGTGGTTCTTGACGTAGAACTGGCCGCCGGGCGTCGGTGTGCGGTGCTCGGTCGCCGTGGTGTCGCTGGGGTTGGGCGTCAGGCCCAGCGGGTCGCGTACGTACTGGTCGCGCAGCTCGCTGTAGCCGCCCGTGCCGCTGGCGGCCTCCCACTGGATCATCGCGTGCAGGTGGCCCCAGCCGGCTTTGGACGGCCAGATCAGGCCGCTACGGTCGTCTGTCGCCCAGTCACTCACCACGTATCCGTCCGGCTGGACGGCCTGGTGCATCTCGAATCGGTCCGTCGACTCCGCCACGCCGAAGGGAAAACGGACGATCTTGTACGCGGTCCCCGGCGCGATCAGCTGCGGCGTATCGACCTTGAGAGAGCAGACCTGCACACCGGGCGCAACGCCACCATCATTAGCCATAGTTCAACGCTGCCCGCTGCCGGCCGGCGACATTCCCACGCCGCAGTGCCGCGATGTGCCGCGCGCCCTCCTCGCAGCGGCGCGGCCTGGCCACGCAAAGTCGCCCAGCGTTGGGGCGGGGATTCTCAAAGGGCCCCTCTTCGGGTACCAGACGACGCCGGACCCGCGGTCTGTCGGACGTCATCTCGTGGGCGGGGCCGCCGCGCCACCGCACCCACCGCGGGTCGTCCAAAATGGCCTCGGGGTCGGCCGATGCCGGCGCCTTCGAGGAACACGACCAGGTCGTGATCGCTGTAGGCGGTGCCGAGGATCTCGTCCCGACCGCTGCTGTGCACGGGCAGGCTCGGATGCGTGACCAGCGCGCCGATCGTCGTGCACCGCCCCTCCATCTCGGGCGGCCGGACGGTAGCTTCGTAACTCGCGACGTTGAATCCCACGCTTCAGCGGTCCGTACGGATGCCCTGGAAGCCCGGACCGAGCCCCGCGGCGCCTGGGTGGCCTTCGCTCCAGGCAGCGCGCTACGGGCAGCGACGCCGCGTTGTCCCG
Source organism: Streptomyces azureus (assembly GCF_001270025.1). NCBI lineage: Bacteria > Bacillati > Actinomycetota > Actinomycetes > Kitasatosporales > Streptomycetaceae > Streptomyces > Streptomyces azureus. Next base: position 8,201 of record NZ_DF968237.1, read on the forward strand.
CTCGAGCGCCTGGTCGTCCACAGTGACGCCAAGGCGTCGGCGCGCTTCGGCGGTGGCAGCCGCAACGGCAGCGAGGGCCTGCGCCGGTGACGTCTCCGTTGGGATCGTCGGGCAGGGCGATGCGGGCGATGATGCGTTTACCGACCTGCTCCCGCTGGACCTCGAAGCCCTGCGCGACAGCCATGACGATCTCCAGGCCGTGTGCCCGACTCTGCCCGCATCGGCTCCCCGGCCTCCGCGCCAGGGGCTTTCTGCTCGCCTGAACGCCGCTGCACGGCCGCCCCCTGCTCCTGCCCACCGACGGCGGCGGCTCCTGCCCCAGCACCCAGCCGATCGCCGTCGGGCGAGGACTGCGGCACCGGGAGGTCGTCATCACGGGTCTCCATACAAGGGCCAAGGCTCCTGTACGCCTGCCCCCAACCGCCACAGCAAGACACCGTCAGTACGGCAGCGAAGATCACACAGCGTGAGGTGGGGCTCTTCGCCAGCCGGCTGGCGAAGAGCCCGAGGGGCTGTCTCCCCAACCCCTCTCCTGCCGAGTCGCCCTCGCACCGTCGCTCACACCTGATCCGCGCAGCCGGTGGCCACGTCCGCGAAGGCCGCTACGAGCCGAACCTCACGCTGGTGGAACGTCAGCTGGTGGTGGAAGTCGGCGTCGACGCCGCCCGCGACACCTCCGGCCGGTGGCCCCGCACGCCTGCACCGCGCCCGCCCCGACCTCCGACCGCCGACGTCCCCCGCCTGACGTCACCGCCTCCCTGACAGCGGCGCGGACGCGGCGGCCCCGGCCGACGCGCAACACCAAGGGCCGCGCCCCGGTCCACGGCAGCGTCGTGCGGCACACGGCCAGGCGGCACGTCGCCGCGTTCGAGGCCAGACGACAAGCTCACTCACCCTGGCTGTGTCCCACCACGCCGCGAGTTCAGAAGACACCAGGGCTTCCCTAGTGCCGTGGCGAGGTCCACAGTGGAAGCAGCACTACTGCGGAACGGAGGCGGTCATGCTCCTGCTCGGCATCATTCTGCTGGTTGTCGGCTTCGTTACCGGTATCTCGATCCTGTGGACGATCGGGATCATCCTCGCGGTCATCGGCGCGGTCCTGTGGATCATGGGATCCATGGGACACGCAGTCGCCGGCCGCCGACACTACTGGTGACCTGTCTCCATACCCGGCACCGAAGCGACGTCCCCGCGTAGCCTGGTCCAGCGGCGCAGGACCAGGTGCGGGGTGTGCCGGGTAAGCCAGGCACTGGCCAGGCCGATCGCCGCGCCTTGGCGACATCACTCGGATTTGCGGGGCGCTGTGGTCACGCCGGTCGGATGTTCTCTCCCTGCGGCCCCCTGCTGGCCTGCGTGACGTCGAATTCGACCCGCAGCGCACGCGCGCCATCACGGGACTCCTGAGGATCATGCCTCCGGCCGCCCTCGCCGGCTCCGCATGCCCTCGGGGGCGCAATGCCGGACACTCCTGTATAGGGCCGGCGTATGTCGCGCGGGCCATAGTGAGGGTGTTCGATGTGCTTGAGGTCCCGCTCTGGCTGTGGGGGGCGTTCGCCGCGACGGTGGTCGTGTCGCTGGCGGTGGACCTGCTGTCCCACCGCACCGCGCACGTCATCGGCTTCAAGGAGGCCGCCGCCTGGAGCGGCCTGTGGGTGAGCCTCGCCCTGATCTTCGGCGCGGTCGTCTTCCTCGTCCTCGGCACGACGGCGGGCACCGAGTACACGACGGCGTGGCTGCTGGAGAAGAGCCTGTCGGTCGACAACCTGTTCGTCTTCGCCGTGATCTTCGCGTACTTCAAGGTGCCCCGCGCATACCAGCACCGCGTGCTGTTCTTCGGCGTCATCGGCGCGCTCGTCTTCCGCGGGATCTTCCTCTCCCTCGGCGTGGCCGTGGTCAGCCGCTTCACCGCGGTGCTGTTCGCCTTCGCGGCGGTCCTCTTCTACAGCACCTACAAGCTCCTCAAGGACGAGGAGGAGAGCTTCGACCCGGGCAAGAGCTTCGCCGTACGGATGCTCCGCAAGCTCATCCCGGTGCGGGACGAGTACTCCGGAGCGAAGTTCTTCGTCAAGGAAGCCGGCATACGGATGGCGACCCCGCTGCTCGCGGTGGTCGCCGCGATCGAGGCCGCCGACCTGATCTTCGCCGTCGACAGCGTGCCCGCCGTCCTCGCGGTCAGCGACGACGCCTTCATCGTCTACACCAGCAACGCCTTCGCCATCCTCGGTCTGCGGGCCCTCTACTTCATGCTCGCCGGCCTGCTGGACCGCTTTCACTACCTGAACAAGGGGCTGGCGGTCATCCTCGCCTTCATCGGGGTCAAGCTCATCCTTCAGGCATCCCACAAGGTGATCAGCCCCAGCATCCCGGAAATCCCCTCACCGATCAGCCTCGTGGTCATCGTCGTCGTCCTGACGGGTTCCGTGGTGCTCAGCCTCAAGAGGCCCGCCCCGATAGGCGTTCTCGAGCAGACCGACGAACAGGACGCCTCCGCGGCCACCGAGCAGCCCGGGACGCCCGGCGCACTGCCCGTGACGGATGCCCCTGAGCTTCCAGCCGGTTCATCGGGCCGGGACGGTGGAGTCAGCCCGCGCTCGGGTCGGCGCAGAAGCAGGGCCCTTCCCGACACGCCAGTACGGGCATATCGTAAAAAAATGGTCAAAACGAAGCGCAAACCAGAAGCGTACGTGTGCCCGACGTGCAAGCAATCCGTGCCAGCCGCAGTCCACCGCCACAAGACCCTCGGCGTATTCGTTCCCGTGTGGGGCCCAGGCGCATGTCAAAACCGCGGCTGTCCCGACTATCGGTTGGCCCCCGACAGAAAGCACTCTTCGACCCGGTAACGAAACCGGCAGCGCGGCGATGGACTGCCGGCCTGGGCCGGCGGGTATTGCCCCTGCCCGTCACAACAGGCGGCCCGCCGGATCGCCGCCGGGATCGTCGGCCAGCACGATCGCGGCTTTCACGCACTTGCCCACCGGCTCGCGCCGCACCTCGAAACTGCGGCACACCGCCATGGTGACCTCCAGGCCATACTGCCCGACCCAGCCCGGACCGGCAGGACAGGCCGAGGCAGCATCGGATCGGTGTCCCACACGCTGATCTCCACGGCACCGTCACTGACCTCCCGGTCCAGCAGACACGGGCCGGGCGCGCATTTGTATGCGTTGGTCACCAGCTCGCCGACCACCAGCTCCACCATGCCCATCGCGCGGTCCGACACCGGGAGCCCGTGAACGGACTGCACCTCGGTCACGAAACGGCGGGCGGAATGCCGGGCCACGGCGATCGGCTCGCTGACGTCCAAGGCCACGGCGGACACGATCGGGCGGCTGACCAGTGGCTCAGAGGCGTCTGGGTGCGCCACTGAGCCACACCGCCACCCTCGTCCTGAGCAACACGGTTGACGCCCGAATGCTCCCGAACCGACACCACACACCAGACCCAAGAACGAAAGATCCGACCATCCCCTCACTCCAGACGAACCCACCCAGAGCGAGCCGCCCGACCAGCACCTTCAGGCACCAGTTCAGAAACAGGCACTGATCTTGTCATTCAACGTCCGGCCGGGTCCTGCAGGGCGTGGCATCCTTCGGCAATGCGACTTACCGATCGAGCAGGCGGCATAAGCCTGCGGCCGCTCCGATACCAGTCCCCAGTGGCCAGTGGTGACCGCTGGGACGACAACTGACTCGTCATCGGGGCCGAAGTCACCACTCCAACGGCCAGTTGGTCCTTCACGCACTCGTGCCTGCTGGTCGACGAGGCGCGTGAGTTGCCCACATGGCTGCGTGCTGTCGCAGACGGGAGGAGGCCGGACGCCAAGCCGGACCCGGGAGGGAACCTCGTCCCGGACCTTTCCTTCGTCGAACCGGTCCTAGCCGTCAGCCAGGTCCGATGGCACGCCGGCACGGGAGTGCTGCGAGTTCACCTTTCGCTTGAGGCCGCGCCTCCGCGGCGGCGGCACGACGAGAACCTGGATCTCTATCAACACGTGATCGAAATCGAGACAGACCGGGCCGAGCTGACGCGGGCAGCGGGGGAATGGGACCAGCGCCTTGCACAGTTTCCCTTGAGGATGCGGTGATTGCCGCGTGTCTGGACGCTCCTGGACCGTCAGTTCCTGCAGGACATTCGCGGGCAGGGCCACACGCGTGCGTGGGTCGAGCTCGAGCGCCTGCCACAGGGTCGGCCGCCGTTCCCTCCGGTAGTACCCCCTGCCACGAAGGTGCGTCTTCATGTCGCCCTCGCTGCCCCCAGGCGACCAGGTTCCGAGCCAGTGCGTCCGGGACGGTGACCAGCACCCGGCGGTCAGCGGTGTCGTCCTCATGATCCCGGCCGGCTTCTCCCGCGGCCGCCGCAAGTGTCCCGGAAGCGGGACGCGGCCGCGAACGCTTCCCCGGGACCGGCGTCAGACAGCAGACTCAACTTCACGGCCTTCGTCTCGATCAGTGCACCTTGGTCGGAGCACATGCTCAGACGAAGGTGAGCGCTCTGGCAGGCCCGACTGGTCAACCAGAGCGCCCAAAGGAAGTGCTGGCCGGCGCGGTCGCCGGAGGCGGGGCACCACCCCGGCGTCCGGTCAGCGGGTGGCGAGGAACTCGAGCGTGTCGATCACACGGTTCGAGAAGCCCCACTCGTTGTCGTACCACGCGACCACCTTGACGTGGCGGCCGTCGACGCGGGTGAGGGCCGAGTCAAAGATCGACGAGGCGGGATTGCCCGTGATGTCGGACGACACGAGCGGGTCCTCCGAGTACTCGAGGATGCCGGCCAGCGGCCCCTCCGCTGCGGCGCGGTACGCCGCCAGCACGTCCCCGCGCGTCACCTCGCGGGCCACGGTCGTGTTGAGTTCGACGATCGAGCCCACCGGCACCGGTACGCGGATCGAGTCGCCCGTCAGCTTGCCGTCGAGGTTCGGCAGCACCAGGCCGATCGCCTTGGCGGCGCCGGTCGTGGTCGGCACGATGTTGACGCCGGCGGCCCGGGCGCGACGGGCGTCGCGGTGCGGACCGTCCTGCAGGTTCTGCTCCTGCGTGTACGCGTGCACCGTCGTCATGAACCCGTGCTCGATACCGGCGAGTTCGTCGAGGACCGCGGCCAGCGGCGCGAGCGCGTTGGTGGTGCAGGAGGCGTTCGAGACGATCGTGTGCACGGCCGGGTCGTAGGCGTCGGTGTTGACCCCGAACGCGAGCGTGACGTCGGCGCCGTCCGACGGCGCGCCGACGAGTACCTTCTTCGCGCCCGCGTCGAGGTGGGCCCGGGCGGCCTTGGCCGAGGTGAAGCGGCCGGTGGCTTCCAGGACGATGTCGACGCCGAGTTCGGCCCACGGCAGCTGCGCCGGTTCGCGCTCGGCCAGCACCGTGATCCGACGGCCGTCGACGACGAGGGCGTCCCCGTCGACGGTCACCGGGCGCCCGAGCCGGCCGGCCGTGCTGTCGTAGGCGAGCAGCCGGGCGAGAGTGGCGGGCTCGGTGAGGTCATTGACGGCGACGATCTCCAAGGTGCTGTCGCGTTCGAGCAGGGCGCGCAGCACATTGCGTCCGATGCGGCCGAATCCGTTGATGGCGATGCGAGTCATGAGTGATGTCCCTTCCCTTCACCACCAGGCTCGCCCGCAGCTCGCGCCGCTGACAGTGGCGGGATCGCCACGGTTCAAAAGGATCCCGCCACGCGGTGCCGGGCCCGGGTTACCCGTCCCGGGTGAAGGTGCGCCGGTACTCGCTCGGTGTGGTGCCGAGGATGCGCTGGAAGTGCAGGCGCAGGTTCGCGCCGGTGCCGAGCCCGACCTCGGCGGCGATCTGTTCGACGCTGCGCTGGGAGCGCTCGAGCAGTTCGCGGGCCAGGTCGATGCGGGCGCGCATCACCCACTGCATCGGCGTGTAGCCGGTCTCCTCGACGAAGCGCCGGGAGAACGTGCGCGGCGAGACCCCCGCCTGCCGCGCCAGCATGTCGAGGGTGAGGGGCTCGCCGAGCCGGTGCAGCGCCCACTCGCGGGTGGCGGCGAACCGCTCGCCGAGCGGTTCGGGGACGCTGCGCGGCACGTACTGGGCTTGGCCGCCGCTGCGATAGGGGGCGGCGACCAGGCGCCGGGCCGCGTGGTTGGACGCGGCCACTCCGAGGTCGCCGCGCAGGATGTGCAGGCACAAGTCGATGCCGGAGGCGGCCCCGGCCGAGGTGAGCACGTTGCCCTCGTCGACGAACAGCACGTTCTCGTCGACCTGGACGAGCGGATGCCTGGCCACGAGTGCCCGCGTGTAGTGCCAGTGCGTCGTGGCGCGCCTGCCGTCGAGCAGGCCCGTGGCGGCGAGCGCGAAGGCGCCCGTCGAGATGGCGGCGAGCCGCGCGCCCCGGTCGTGGGCGGCGATCAGTGCCTCGACGACGGCCTGCGGCGGTTCGTCGCGGTCCGGGAAGCGGTAGCCGGGGACGAAGACGATGTCGGCCCACGCAAGCGCGTCGAGGCCGTGGGCGACGCGGTACGCGAGGCCATCACCGCCGGTCACGAGGCCGGGTGTCGCCCCGCACACCCGCACCTCGTACGGCATGCTCGCGCGGGTCGTGAACACCTGCGCGGGAATTCCGACATCGAGCGGCTTCGCACCCTCGAGCACGAGGACGGCGACGCGATGCAGGCGGGAAGCTGGCACATGAAGAGGTTACGCGGGGCGTGACTTCGGTACGCCCACTGCGCGGACCGGGCACGACACACTCGGCCGGGCTGCCTTCCAGGTCGCAGTCCATCGCCCGTCCCACCCGTCACCCGCCTCCAGCCGATCTGACACCTGACCCGCGCTCATCAGGATTCTCTGCCCTCCACGTTCTCCAGGACCCCGTCAGCCACCCCGCTGGGTGGAGATACAAGAGCAAGTCTGGGGAGCGAGGTGAGCGCTGGCGGAGAATCTAAGAGAGCCCCAACAGCGGGCCTCAGTCGCCGCCTACGGGCCATAGCGACCAAGACCGGCC
>NZ_DF968238.1:0-73356 GCF_001270025.1 Streptomyces azureus
TAACGTGTGGAGTTGACCGGTACTAATAGGCCGAGGGCTTGTCCTCAGTTGCTCGCGTCCACTGTGTTAGTTCTGAGACAACGAACAGTTGTCGGCTTTGAGTAGAACACACAATTGAAGAGTGTGCTTGTTCGCTCGAAACCATTAGGGTTTCGGTGGTTATAGCGTAGGGGAAACGCCCGGTTACATTTCGAACCCGGAAGCTAAGCCTTACAGCGCCGATGGTACTGCAGGGGGGACCCTGTGGGAGAGTAGGACGCCGCCGAACAATCTTTGGAAGGACCCCTGGTCACCAGCGTTCAGCTGGGACCAGGGGTCCTTTTTGTTTTTGCACTGCGCGCTGGGCACCCGGCTGCGCGAGAATGACTTGCGGTACCGAAGACAGGAGTCACCATGTCCACCAACTCTCCCGACGACCGACCGGAGCGAGACCAGCAGCGACGGGAGGGGGACCGGAGCGACCGCGGCGGTCAGCGCGGGGACCGCGGCGACCGTGGCGGCTTCCGCGGCCGGGACGACCGTGGCGGTCGGAGCGACCGAGGTGAGCGAAGCGACCGCGGGGAGCGTGGTGGTTTCCGGCGTGACGACAACCGTGGTGGTGGCCACGGCCGGCGCGATGACCGTGACCGAGGGCCGCACAGGGACGATCGCGACCGGGGAGATGTCCGGCGTGACGACCGCGGGGAGCGTCCCCCGTTCCGGCGTGATGACCGTGGGGAGCGTCCTCCGTTCCGGCGTGATGACCGTGGGGAGCGTCCTCCGTTCCGGCGTGATGACCGTGGGGAGCGTCCTCCGTTCCGGCGTGATGACCGTGGGGAGCGGCCCTCGTTCCGGCGTGATGACCGTGGGGAGCGACGGGACGACCGGGGAGACCGTGGCGGTTTCCGGCGCGACGACAACCGTGGCGGCGGTTATGGCCGGCGGGACGACCGCCGGGGCGATGTCCGGCGCGGAGACGACGACCGTGGGCAGCGCGGTGGATTCCGACGGGATGACCGTCGGGACGACAGGCGCGACGACCGTCGCGATGACAGGCGTGAGGGCGACCGCGGCGGATTCCACCGCCGTGACGACCGCGGAGAGCGCCGGGACGACCGGGACCGCGGCTTCCGTGGCGACGACCGGGACCGCGGCGTCCGGCGCGACGGTGACCGCGGTGGTTTCCGGGGGCGTGACGACCGACGGGATGACCGCCGTGGGGACGACCGCCGTGACGACCGCCGTGGGGACGACCGTGGGGACCGTGGTGGTTTCCGGCGCGACGATGCTCCTCGGGGCGGGCGTGGGGGTTTCCGTCGGGACGACACCCGTGGCGACCGCGACACTCGCGATACCCGCGGCGACCGTGGCGGCTTCCGCGGCCGGGACGACCGTGGCGGACGTGGGCCGCGCCGCGACGATCGCGGTGGGCGGCCCGGGGGCTTCCGGGGCCGTGATGACCGGCGCGACGACCGTCGTGACGACCGGCGTGGCGGCGGCCGGTTCCGTGACGAGCGCGAGCGGGACAGGGAGCCGATCAAGCGGCTGCCGATCCCCGAGGACGTCACGGGTGAAGAGATCGACAAGGACGTACGGCAGGAGCTCCAGAGCCTGCCGAAGACGCTCGCGGACGATGTCGCGAAGAACCTCGTGATGGTCGCGCGGCTCCTCGACGAGGACCCCGAGGGCGCGTACGGCTACTCCAGGGTGGCGCTGCGGCTGGCGTCGCGTGTCGCCGCCGTGCGGGAGGCCGCCGGGTTCGCGTCGTACGCCAGCCAGAAGTACGGCGAGGCGCTGGCCGAGTTCCGGGCCGCCAAGCGCATGACCGGGAACATCGATCTGTGGCCTGTCATGGCCGACTGCGAGCGCGGGCTCGGGCGGCCGGAGAAAGCGCTGGACATGGCCGGGGCACCCGAGGTGCACAAGCTCGACAAGGCCGGGCAGGTCGAGATGCGGCTCGTCGCGGCCGGTGCGCGGCGGGACATGGGGCAGTTGGACGCGGCCATCGTGACGCTTCAGAGCCCGGAGCTGGCCTCCAACTCCGTGCAGCCGTGGACCGCGCGGCTGCGGTACGCCTACGCCGACGCGCTGCTGGCGGCTGGGCGGGAAAGCGAGGCGCGGGAGTGGTTCGCGAAGGCCGTGGAGGCCGACCGGGACGGCAGCACGGACGCTTCCGACCGGCTCGCCGAGCTGGACGGGGTGGAGTTCGTGGACGCCCTGGCCGAGGACGAAGGTGAAGGCGGCGAGGCCTCCGCGGAGGAGAAGGACTGACGTCGCGTAGAGGGAGTGGGGGCGGATTCCGGTCGGAATCCGCCCCCTTTCGCGTGTCAAAACCAGCGGCGTCAGAGGTCCAGCACGCGCAGCACCAGGCCGGAGGCGGGCTTCGGGCCGAACGACGTCGACTTGCGTGGCATGGTGACGCCCTGCCGGGCCAGGTCGCGGACGACCTCCTCGCGGACCGGGTGCATCAGAACGGCCGTGCCGCCGTCGCGTTCCGCCTTCGCCACCGTGGCGGCCGCGTCGTGGATGTAGGAGATGTGCGCGGGTGAGTCCTCGGGGATGTGCCAGACGTGGTCGAGGAGTGTGGCGTGCAGGACCGTCGCGTCGAGAGTGCGCCAGGCGGTGGGGCGTTCGGCGGGGACCGTGCGGGCCAGGAGATCCGGGTCCGGGTGGTCGACGAGGTGGAAGGCACCGTCGCCGGCGAGCAGGAACGCGTTGCCCGCGCAGGCCGCGTCCGCCAGTGCCTCCAGGGCCTCGGACAGCGGGACTTCGAGGCGGCGCACGCGGAAATGGCCGTCCAGGGCGGCCACGGCCTCGCCGACCGGCAGGTCGTGGAGAAGGCGGTGGATGGCGCGGACGCGGAGGGGGTAGCGGGCCGTGTCGACCAGGAGGACCAGCCCGTGGTCCCACGGGCTGGGGGAGGGGTGCTCCGTGCGGAGGCGGTGGTAGGTCGCCCAGCGGTGGTGGCCGTCGGCGATGAGGGCCTGGTGACGGGCCAGGTCGCCCTGGATCGTGGCCAGGTCGGCGGGGGCGGTGACCGACCACAGGCGGTGGCTGAAGCCGTCCTCGGTGGTGGTCGCGAGGAGCGGTGGCTGTTCGGCGGTGCGCTCGATCAGGTCTGCCGTGGCGGTCGTCGAGTCGTCGCCGCGGTAGGTCAGCAGGAGAGGTTCGAGGTTCGCGGAGGTGGCGCGCATCAGGGCCGCGCGGTCGGCGACGATGTGCGGCATGACGTCCTCGTGCGGCAGCACCACCTGCTCGGCCGGGTCCGACACCCGCAGGGTGCCGATGACGCCGCGTTGCAGCATGCCGTTGCTGTCCCGCTGCTCGTAGACGTACAGGCCGGGATCCGGGTCGGGGGTCAGGACGCCCTCGGACAGCCAGCGGCGCAGGGTCTTGGCGGCCTGGTCGTTGCGGGCGCTGGGGGTGGCGGCCTGGGGGAGGATCAGACGGACGATGTTGTGCGGGTCGGCGGACTCGAGATGGTGCACTCCGTCGGGGCGGACGACGACGTCGTACGGCGGGGACGTCACTGCGGCCAGGCTGCCGACCCGGTCGGGGTCGTATCGAAGGCCTCGGAACGGGGTGAGTTCCAGGCCTCGGCGCTCCGTTGCTTCCGAGTGACCTGCTGTGTTCATCCCGGCATCGTACGGGTGTCAGTGGCATGGGGGATGATCGGGGGAAAGCCGTCGAACGAGGAGCGATGCGGGATGAGCCGAAGCGTCAGGACGAGGCTCGGGGGCAGTGGGCAGGCCCTGAGCGAGGCGTACGACACGGCGCTGCTCGACCTGGACGGCGTCGTGTACGCGGGCGGGAGCGCGATCGCGCACGCGGTCGAGTCGCTGGCCACGGCCCGGAAGGGCGGGATGCGTCTGGCGTACGTCACGAACAACGCGCTGCGGACTCCGGACACGGTGGCCGAGCATCTGACCGAGCTGGGCATACCGACGGGCGCGGACGATGTCATCACCTCGGCGCAGGCGGTCGCGCGGCTGATCAGTGAGCAGGTGCCGCAGGGCGCCCGTGTGCTGGTGATCGGCGGTGAGGGGCTGCGGGTGGCGTTGCGCGAGCGCGGGCTCGTGCCCGTGGAGTCGGCGGACGACGATCCGGCGGCGGTGGTGCAGGGGTACGGCGGTCCGGAGCTGCCGTGGGGCCGTTTCGCGGAGGCCAGTTACGCCGTCGCGCGGGGTGTGCCCTGGTTCGCCTCGAACACCGACCTGACGATTCCGAGCGGGCGGGGGATCGCGCCGGGCAACGGCGCGGCGGTGGCGGTCGTGCGGATCGCCACGGGTGCCGAGCCGCAGGTCGCGGGCAAGCCGCTGCCGCCGATGCACCGGGAGACCATCCTGCGGACCGGGGCGAAGCGGCCGCTGGTGGTGGGGGACCGGTTGGACACGGACATCGAGGGGGCGTTCAACGGGGACGTCGACTCGCTGCTCGTGCTGACCGGCGTGAGCGACGGCGCGCAGCTGCTGGCCGCGCCGCCGCAGCACCGGCCGACGTATGTGGACGCCGATCTGCGGGGGATGCTCAGCGGTCAGCCGGACGTCGACGCGGCCGACGACGGTGGGTTCCGGTGCGGTGGCTGGACGGCGACGGCCGGTGCGGACCGGCTGGAGCTCGACGGGGACGGCGAGGCGCTGGACGGGCTGCGTGCGTTGTGCGCCGCGGCATGGACGGCCGCCGGTGCGGGTGTGTGCGAGCTGGACGGGGGGAAGTCGCTGGCAAGGCTGGGTCTTTGAGCGTCGGTTGGATCCGCGGCGCGTGCGCACGCTCCGGCCGGGCGTTGGTGGCGGCGGTCGTCGTCCGGAATCGAGATCGAATGGCAGGGTAGGCTAACCTAACCTGCGTGTTGGTCGACAGTCCCCCCGAACAGCGCGCGGAGACCGCCCCCGCGCCCCCGACCCGACGGGCGATACGGGCCTTTGGGCTCCTCCTGGCCGTCGCGATCCTGGTGCTCGTCGCGCTGGCGAGTATCGCGGTCGGAGCGAAAGAGCTGTCCCTCGGGCAGGTCTGGCACGGCTTGTTCGAGGATTCGGGGACGTACGGCGACGTCGTCGTCGCGGAGCGGCTGTCGCGGACCGTGCTCGGGCTGCTCGCCGGCGCCGCCCTCGGTCTGGCCGGAGCGGTTCTCCAGGCGCTCACGCGCAACCCGCTGGCCGACCCCGGACTGCTCGGCATCAACGCGGGCGCCTCCGCCGCGGTCGTCACGGCCGTCACGTTCCTCGGGATCACCTCGCTCAGCGGCTACGTCTGGTTCGCGTTCTTCGGCGCGGCCGCGGTCGGGGCGCTGGTGTGGTTCCTCGGCGGCAGCCGGGGCGCGACGCCGGTGCGGCTCGCGCTCGCCGGTACGGCGATCAGCGCCGCGCTCTACGGCTACCTCCAGGCCGTGATGATCATGGACGACGCGGCGCTCGGCAAGATGCGCTTCTGGACGGTCGGTTCGCTGTCCGCGGCGAACGACTCGACCATCCGGCAGGTCCTGCCGTTCCTGCTGGCCGGCATGGTCCTGGCGCTGGCGCTGTCCCGGCCGCTCAACGCCATGGCCATGGGCGACGACACCGCCAAGGCGCTCGGCGCCAACCTGAACCGGACGCGGGCGCTGTCCATGCTGGCCGCGACCGTGCTGTGCGGGGCGGCGACCGCGGCCTGCGGGCCGATCGTGTTCGTCGGGCTGATGGTTCCGCACGTCGTGCGTTCCTTCACCGGGCCCGACCTGCGCTGGATCCTGCCGTACGCGGCGATCCTGTCGCCCGTGCTGCTGCTCGGCGCCGACGTCATCGGCCGGATCGTGGCCCGGCCCGCGGAACTCCAGGTGGGCATCGTCACCGCGATCCTCGGCGGACCGGTGTTCATCTATCTCGTACGACGGCGGAGGACGGCGCAGCTGTGAAGACCACCAACCGTGCTGTGAGGACCCCGGGCGGGCTCTCCGTACGCCTGGACGTGCGGGCCTTCACCGTCGTGCTCCTGCTGCTGGTCGCGGCGCTCACGGCGAGCGTCGTGCTCATCGGCACCGGCGACTTCCCGATCCCGGCCGCCGACGTGTTGCGGACGCTGTTCGGCGAGGGCAACGCGGGCCAGGAGTTCATCGTCAACGAACTGCGGCTCCCGCGCGTCCTGGTCGGGCTGCTGGTCGGCGCCTCGCTCGGACTCGGCGGTGCGCTGTTCCAGTCCATCTCCCGCAATCCGCTGGGCAGTCCGGACGTGCTGGGCCTCGGGCAGGGGGCGACGGCCGGCGCGCTCACGGTGATCGTGCTGTTCTCGGGGAGCGCGAACCAGGTCACCGCCGGCGCGCTGGTGGGCGGCCTGGTGACCGGCTTCGCCATCTACGTGCTCGCCTGGAAACGGGGCGTGCACGGATACCGGCTGGTGCTGGTCGGCATCGGCGTCTCCGCGATCGTCACGGCGGTCAACGGCTATCTGCTCACCAAGTCCGACATCGTGGACGCGGCCCGCGCGGTCGTGTGGATGACGGGATCCCTCGACGGCCGTGACTGGGCGCAGGTCTGGCCGCTGCTCGGGTTGTGCGCCGTGCTCGTGCCGTTGGTCCTCAGCAACGCGCGCGGGCTGCGGATGATGGAGATGGGCGACGACGTGTCGTACGCCCTCGGGGTGCGAGTGGAGCGCGTACGGCTGCTGCTGATGGTGGCGGCCGTGCTGCTGACCGCGTCCGCGACGGCCGCTGCCGGTCCCGTCAGCTTCGTCGCGCTCACCGCTCCGCAGCTGGCCCGGCGCCTGACCCGCGCGCCCGGCCCGAACCTGCTGGCGTCCCTGTGCATGGGGGCCGCCCTGCTGGTCATCGCCGACTGGCTCTCGCAGCGGGCGTTCGGCGCCGAGCAGTTGCCCGTGGGCGTGGTCACCGGCGTGCTCGGCGGCGTCTACCTGCTGTGGCTGCTGGTCACCGAACGCAAGGCGGGCCGGATATGAGCAAGAACCGAAGGAGCACCGTGAACCGTCTGTCCGCCGAGAACGTCACCCTCGCCTACGACCAGCGGGTGATCGCCGAGCAACTGTCGGTGGAGATACCCGACAACTCCTTCACCGTGATCGTCGGCCCCAACGCGTGCGGCAAGTCGACGCTCCTGAGGGCGCTGTCGCGGATGCTCAAGCCCAGCCAGGGCCGGGTGCTGCTCGACGGTCAGACCATCCAGTCGATGCCCGCGAAGAAGGTCGCGCGGACTCTCGGTCTGCTGCCCCAGTCGTCTATCGCGCCCGACGGCATCACCGTCGGCGATCTGGTGGGCCGGGGCCGCTACCCGCACCAGGGCATCCTGCGCCAGTGGTCGACCGAGGACGAGCGGGTCGTCCAGGAGTCGATGCGCCAGACCGGCGTCGTCGAGCTGGCCGACCGGTACGTCGACGAGCTGTCGGGCGGTCAGCGCCAGCGCGTGTGGATCGCCATGGCACTCGCCCAGCAGACACCGCTGCTGCTGCTCGACGAGCCGACGACGTTCCTGGACATCCAGCACCAGATCGACGTCCTGGACCTGTGCGCGGAGCTGCACGAGGAGCAGGGGCGCACGCTCGTAGCCGTGCTGCACGACCTGAACCACGCCGCCCGCTACGCCACGCACCTCATCGCCCTGCGCGGGGGCCGGGTCGTCGCCGAGGGCGCGCCGAAGGACATCGTCACGGCCGAGCTGGTCGAGGAGGTCTTCGGACTGCGCTGCCAGGTCATCGACGACCCGGAGACGGGCACGCCGCTGGTCGTGCCGGCGGCGCGGAAGGCACGCGTCGGGGCGGGGAGCGGGGCCGAGAAGGTGGCCGCTACAGAAGCTTCCTGAGCTGGAGCAGGTCCCGCACGCCCGCGTTCAGTTTCACCCGGCCCGAGCCCCAGGCCTTGGCGAAGTTCAGTTCGCCGTCGACCAGGGCGACCAGGTCGTCACCGGTCATGGCCAGTCTGATCTCGGCCTTGTCGGGCGGCGGCCCCTGGACCGTGTCGCGCACGACGATCCGCCCGCCCTGCATACGGCCGAGGAAGGTGACGTCCAGGTCCGTGATGTGGCAGCTCACGGAACGGTCCAGGGCCGCGGCCTCGCGGACGTTCCCCTCGGCGTGCTGCATGTTGTCGGAGAGCTTGTCGAGTGCGCTGCGGCACTCCTCTATCGTGGCCATCGCGGTCGACGGTACCGCAGCGGTTCGCGGTAGCGTCGGGGCATGGACGACGCAGTTCCCGAGACCCCGGCGGTGGCGGAGGACGAGCCCGCTCCCGATCCCGGGTACGACCCCGCCTCTCCCGCCCCGCTGAACGTGCCCCGCACGCCCACCGGTGACGCCGGCGTGGACGCGGCCCTGGACCGGCTCGGCGACGCGGACCACCTCGCCACGGACGGACACGTCGAGGTGTACGAGGATGTACACCGGGGGCTGCGCGACGCGCTCACCGCGCTCGACGCCCGCCCGGGACCTCCGGTGCCCCCGTCGCAGCACGGACCTAGGAGCTGAACCGAACGTGGCAGGAGTCGCACGCCGCCGTCTCGACGCGGAGCTGGTCCGCCGGAAGCTCGCGCGCTCGCGTGAGCATGCCGGCCAGCTGATCGCCGCCGGGCGGGTCTCCGTCGGCAAGACCGTCGCGACCAAACCCGCCACGCAGGTGGAGACCGCGGCCGCGATCGTCGTGGCGGCCGACGAGAACGACCCCGACTACGTGTCGCGCGGCGGCCACAAGCTCGCCGGCGCGCTGACGGCGTTCCTGCCGCAGGGCCTGGTCGTCGAGGGGCGCAGGGCGCTCGACGCCGGCGCGTCCACCGGCGGGTTCACCGATGTCCTGCTGCGGGCGGGGGCCGCCCACGTCGTCGCCGTGGACGTCGGATACGGACAACTCGCATGGTCTCTTCAGAAGGATGAACGCGTCACCGTCAAGGACCGTACGAACGTACGCGAATTGACACTTGAAGAGATCGATGGGGAGCCTGTGGATCTTGTCGTGGGGGATCTGTCCTTCATCCCGCTCGGGTTGGTCCTGCCAGCCCTGGTGCGGTGCGTGAAGCCGGACGCGGACCTGGTGATGATGGTCAAGCCGCAGTTCGAGGTGGGGAAGGAGCGGCTGGGCAGCGGGGGAGTCGTACGCAGCCCCCAGCTGCGGGCCGAAGCGGTGACGGGGGTGGCTCAGAAGGCCTGGGGGCTGGGGCTCGGGGTGAAGGGCGTGACGGCCAGTCCGCTGCCCGGGCCGTCGGGGAATGTCGAATACTTTCTGTGGCTGCGGGCCGGGGCACCGGAACTGGACCCGGCCGATGTCGACCGTGCAGTTGCGGAGGGGCCGCGTTGACCGAGAACCGAGCTCGTACTGTTTTCCTGCTCGCCCACACAGGCCGGCCCGCGGCCGTGCGCAGTGCCGAGCTCGTGGTGAAGGGGCTGCTGCGCTCCGGGCTGGGCGTGCGCGTCCTGGAGGCGGAGGCGCGTGACCTCCCGCTGCCGGACGAGGTGGAGCTGGTCGGGGAGGCCACTCCGCAGTGCCTCGACGGGTGTGAGCTGCTCATCGTGCTGGGCGGTGACGGCACGCTGCTGCGCGGTGCCGAGTTCGCGCGGGCGTCGGGGGTTCCGATGCTCGGCGTCAACCTCGGGCGGGTCGGGTTCCTCGCGGAGGCCGAGCGGGACGACCTCGACAAGGTCGTCGACCGGGTGGTGTCCAGGGCGTACGAGGTCGAGGAGCGGATGACCGTCGACGTCGTGGTGCACCGCAACGGGGACATCGTGCACACGGACTGGGCGCTGAACGAGGCCGCCGTGCAGAAGGTGTCGGCCGAGCGGATGCTGGAGGTCGTCCTCGAGATCGACGGGCGGCCGGTGACGGGGTTCGGCTGTGACGGGATCGTGTGCGCGACGCCCACGGGGTCGACCGCGTACGCCTTCTCCGCGGGTGGACCGGTGGTGTGGCCGGAGGTCGAAGCGCTGTTGATGGTGCCGATCTCGGCGCATGCCTTGTTCGCGAAGCCGTTGGTGACATCGCCGGATTCTGTGTTGGCTGTGGAGGTTCTGCCACATATTCCGCCAGGGGTTCTGTGGTGTGACGGGCGGCGGACTGTGGAGTTGCCGCCGGGGGCGCGGGTGGAGGTGCGGCGGGGGGCAGTGCCGGTGCGGCTGGCTCGGCTGCATCATGCGTCGTTCACGGATCGGCTGGTGGCGAAGTTCGCTCTGCCCGTTTCCGGGTGGCGGGGGGCTCCTCACTAGCGGTTTGTGGGGGGTGGTTTGTCGTCGTCGGCGGGTGCGGGTGGTTTGTGGCTGTTCGCGCAGTTCCCCGCGGCCCTTCGGGCCGGTCCACTCGCGCGGGTGACAAGAGTGGGCCAGTCGCAATCCTCGGCTCGGACCTCGTAAGGTCGTGTCCGTGTTGGAGGAGATGCGGATACGGTCGCTCGGTGTGATCGACGACGCTGTTGTCGAGCTGTCGCCCGGGTTCACCGCGGTCACCGGTGAGACGGGTGCGGGCAAGACCATGGTGGTCACCAGCCTCGGGTTGCTGCTGGGCGGGCGCGCGGACCCGGCGCTCGTGCGGATCGGGGCCGGGAAGGCCGTCGTCGAAGGGCGGATCACCGTGCCCGAGGACGCCACGGCCGCCGTACGCGCCGAGGAGGCCGGGGCCGAGCTCGACGACGGGGCGCTGCTGATCAGCCGTACCGTTTCCGCCGAGGGGCGCTCGCGGGCGCACCTGGGCGGGCGCAGTGTGCCCGTGGGGGTGCTCGCCGAGCTCGCCGACGAGCTGGTCGCCGTGCACGGGCAGACCGACCAGCAGGGCCTGCTCAAGCTGTCCCGGCAGCGGCAGGCGCTCGACCGGTACGCGGGCGACGCGGTCGCCGTGCCGCTGGAGAAATACGGCGAGGCGTACAAGAGGCTGCGGGCCGTCTCCGCCGAGCTCGACGAGATCACCACACGCGCGCGTGAACGGGCCCAGGAGGCCGACATGCTGCGCTACGGGCTCGACGAGATCGCCGCCGTCGAGCCCCGGGCCGGTGAGGACGTGGAGCTGGCCGAGGAGGCCGAGCGGCTCGGGCACGCCGAGGCGCTGGCGTCCGCCGCAGCGGTCGCGCACGCCGCGCTCGCGGGCAATCCGGAGGACCCCGAGGGCGTCGACGCGGGGACGCTCGTCGCGGGCGCGCAGCGGGCCCTGGACGCCGTACGGTCGCACGACCCGGCGCTGGCCGCGCTCGCGGACCGGATCGGGGAGATCGGGATCCTGCTGCGCGACGCGGCCGGGGACCTGGCCGGGTACGCCGACGACCTGGACGCCGATCCGCTGCGGCTGGCGGCCGTCGAGGAGCGGCGGGCCGCGCTGACCGGGCTGACGCGGAAGTACGGCGAGGACGTCGCCGCCGTGCTGGCCTGGGCCGAGCGCAGTGCCGCGCGGCTGACCGAACTCGACGGCGACGACGAGCGGATCGGGGAGCTGACCGCCGAGCGGGACGCGCTGCGGTCCGAACTGGGCGGGCTCGCACAGGCGTTGACGGACGCGCGGACGGAGGCCGCCGAGCGGTTCGCCGCGGCCGTGACCGCCGAGCTGGCCTCGCTGGCCATGCCGCACGCGCGGGTGTCCTTCGACATCCGGCAGACCGAGGACCCCGACGGCGTCGAGGTCGGCGGCCGTCCGGTCGCGTACGGGCCCGCGGGCGCCGACGAGGTCGAGCTGCTGCTGGCCCCGCATCCGGGGGCGCCGGCACGGCCGATCGCCAAGGGGGCGTCCGGCGGTGAGCTGTCCCGCGTGATGCTGGCCGTGGAGGTCGTGTTCGCGGGGACGGACCCCGTGCCGACGTATCTCTTCGACGAGGTCGACGCCGGTGTCGGCGGCAAGGCGGCGGTCGAGATCGGCCGACGGCTCGCACGCCTGGCGAAGACCGCGCAGGTCGTGGTCGTGACCCATCTCCCGCAGGTCGCCGCCTTCGCCGACCGGCAGTTGCTGGTCGAGAAGACGAACGACGGGTCGGTCACCCGTTCCGGTGTGAAGGTGCTGGAAGGGGAGGAGCGGGTCCGGGAGCTGTCCCGGATGCTCGCCGGCCAGGAGGACTCGGAGACGGCCCGGGCGCACGCGGAGGAGCTGCTGGCCACGGCTCGGGCGGATCTGTAGCGGAGGAGCGGTCGCGTCTGTCGGAGGAAGTGCCGATCTTCACTCGTGTGAGTGACCCGGCCCGGCGCATCCCCCCGATGTCGCGCCCCACTGTCGCGCCGTCGGGCTTCGGGCGTTCCCGGAACCCGCATATGTCCTGGCATCCTTGGCGGAGTACGCGTGGAAATCCTGCGCGGTGACCGCCCGACCCGAACCAGGAGCCCGGCCACGTGACCCCCGTGAGCAGCCACTCACCGCATGGCCAGTCGCCGTTGCGCACCGTGCAGGTGCTGGGCGGAGGCAACGCGGCCAGCAGCGCGCATGTGCGCTCCCTGGCCGCGGGGCTCGTCGCGAGGGGCGTGAAAGTCACGGTGTGCGCCCCCTGTGAGGCGGATCGCGCTTATGACTTCAGCGGCGTCGGGGCCGAGCATCTGCATGTGCCGCGCAGCAGTGACCCGGTGTCGGTGGCGGCCCTGCGGGCGGCCTGTGCCGGCGCCGATCTGGTACACGCGCACGGGCTTCACGCCTCGTTCCGTACCGTGCTCGCGCTGAGCGGGCGGCGCGTGCAGACTCCGCTCGTCGTGACGTGGCACGACCGGGCGCATGCCGACGGGGCCCGCGCCCATCTGCTGCGCGTCCTGGAGCGGCGCGTCGTGAAGGCGGCCACCGTGGTGCTGGGGACGACCTCGACGCTCGTGGACCGGGCGCGGCGGACCGGGGCGCGTGACGCACGGCTCGCGGCCGTCGCCCTGCCCGGCCCCCGCAGGCCCGCGGAGCCCGACGACCCCGACCGGCTGCGGCCCAAGGTACGCGCCGAACTCGGCGCCATCGGAAGGCCGTTGCTGATGGCCGTCGGCTCCCTGGAGCGGCACCGCGGGTACGACGTGCTGCTGGACGCCGCGCGCGCGTGGCGGCGGCTCGATCCCGTCCCCCTGGTCGTGATCGCGGGCGAGGGGCCGCTGCGGGGCGAACTCCAGGAGCGGATCGAGGGCGAGGGGCTGCCCGTCCGGCTCATCGGGCGGCGCGACGACATCACGGACCTGCTCTCCGCCGCCGACCTCGCCCTGCTGCCGAGCCGGTGGGAGGAGGCGCGCTCCGTCCTCGCCCAGGAGGCCCTCCATGCGCGCGTGCCGCTCGTCGCGACCGACGTCGGCGGCATCCCCGAACTCGTCGGTGACGCGGCCGAACTCGTCCCGCCCGGGGACGCCGAGGCGCTCTCCGGCACCGTCGTACGCCTGCTCGGCGACCCCGAGCGCCGGGAGCTGCTGAAGGTCAAGGGCGCCCGGCAGGCGGCCACCTGGCCGAGCGAGGACGAGACGGTCACCCAAGTCCTCAGTGTGTACGACGAGTTGACCCAGCTCCGGCCCCTCGCCTAGTGCCCCGGCAGGCAACGTTTTGCCCGTCAAGGAGCGGCGTCCGGTGCGGCGAGAGGGCGTGCCGGGCGTCGCGACGGGGCGAACGTTCTGCCGGGGCACTAGAGCACCTCGGGGCTCTAGAGAACGTGCCTGCGGGCCCGCAGGGCCAGGCTCAGGGCCAGTACCGTCTGTGGGTCGTCGAGGTCCGTGCCCAGCAACTCCCCGATGCGCGCCAAGCGGTTGTAGAGGGTCTGCCGGTTGAGGTGGAGCTCCCGGGCCGTCTCCGCCTTGCGTCCCGCGTGGGCGAGGTAGGTCGACAGGGTGGGCAGCAGCGGCGGCCGGGAGCGCCGGTCGTGCTCCAGGAGCGGGCCGAGGGCCCGGTCGACGAAGGCGGCCAGGTCCGGATGGTCGCGCAGCCGCCACAGCAGCAGATCGATGTCCAGGCGCCGGGCGTCGTACCAGGGCCGGTCCGGCAGGCCCTGGGCCGCAGTCGCCGTCTCGGCCGCGTGCCGCAGGCCCGACGCCGCAGCCGTCCAGCCGCCGGCCACCCCCACGACCACCACGGGCGGCTGCCCGCCCGGCCGCAGCATCCCGGCTCGCTCCACACCGGCCCGCAGCGCCGTCGCGACCCGGTCCGCGACCGTCGCCCGCTCCGGCTCCGAGCGCAGCCCCAGCAGGACCAGCACCCGGCCCTCCACCGGCCGTACCCCGAGCAGCGCCGGCACGCCCACCGAGGCCAGTTCCTCGGACACCGCCCGGGCCAGCACCGCCCAGCCTCCCCCCGGCGACAGGCCGTCCCCGAGCCGCATGACGACCGGCAGCAGCGGGCCGTCGCCCGGCCGGAAGCCGAGCACGCGCGCCTGCGCCGGGGCGTCCTCCGCCGTGACCCGGCCCTCGGCGAGGTCCGTGAGGAAGTCGCCACGTCCGCGCGCCGCGAGCTCCTCCTCCTGCCGTGCCTGCATCAGCACCACGGCCAGGATGCCCGCGGCCCGTTCCGCCGCCATCCGGTGCACCGGCGCCAGGGAAGCCCGCACCGGAAGCATGACGAGACGCGCGCGGACGCCCCCGCTGCCGGGCCCGCTGCCCGGCACGTCCACAAGGACCGAGCCCGTGAGCGGCGGCTCGTACTTGTGCTGGCCGCGCAGCCCCTCCCACACCTGGAGCGGATCCGCACCCTCGGGACCGGCCCCGGCTGCGTACAGCAACTGCCCGTCCGCCGTCTCCAGGAAGACCGGGTTGCCGCCGAAGTCGGCCAGAATGCCTAGGAGTTGGGGCACCCCGCCACCGCCCAGCAGGGCCTGCGTACACCGCCGGTGCACCTCCTCGGCCCGCTGGAGCAGCGCGTAGTGGCCGTTGACGATCTCGGTGTGGATCTCCTCCGTGACCGTGACGAACGGCACTTCGCGGTGCAGCTGGACGAGCGGCAGCCCGGCGGAACGGGCCGTGTCGACGAGGGCGGCGGGCAGCCGTGTGAAGCGTGGGCCGAGCTCCACGACCAGGGCGGCGATGCCGCGCTCGGCCAGTGTGCGCACGAACGCCCGCTGTTCGGCCGGGCGGGTGCCGAGGCCGTAGCCCGTGGTCAGCAGCAGCTCGCCGCCCTTGAGCAGCGAGGCGATGTGCGGCACCTCCCCGGCGTGCACCCAGCGCACGGTCCGCCCGAGCCGGTCGGCGCCCGCCAGCACCTCGGGCAGCCCGCTGCGCAGACCCGGCAGCTCCAGTGCCCGCTGCACGGTGATCCCGGCGCCCTGGGTGCCGTAGCCGCTGTCCGTCCCGCTGTCCATGTGCCGGACGCTACCCGCGTGGGTGCCTCCCGGACATCTCCGCAAGGCACGGGTGCGATCAAACGCGGGATCACCGGCGGCGGAGCACGGGACCACGGTCGATCAAGGACGGGGTTACGGCGGAGATGACCGGGTACGGGCGCGGTCATGGACATCAGCGTGGTCGCGGTAGGGCGGGAGGACGACAGTCCGGTGGAGGAGCCGTTGCGGGTGGCGGTGCTCGCCGACCGGCTCGGGTACCGGGAGGTGTGGGCGGGCGAGGGGCCGACGTGGGACTCGTTCGTCCTGGCGACGGCGATCGGCGCGGCCACCGGGCAGGCGACGCTGACGGCCGGGCCCGTGCCGGTGTCGGTGCGCGACCCGCTCACCATCGTCCGGGGCGCCGCGTCCACCGCGGCCGTCACCGGCCGGCCGGTCGGCGTGGCCCTGGGCACGTCCAGCAAGCGGGTCGTCGAGGGCGTGCACGGCCGGCCGCGGACCCGGCCCGCCGCCGCCCTCGCGGAGTCGGCGGCGGCCGTGCGCGCGTTGATGCACGGCGCGCCGGGCGAGCCGATCGTCCCCGGCAGCGGCTTCCCGCGCCGGCTGCCTCCGCCCGGAGGCGAGGTCACCGTCGCGGCGTTCGGCGAGCGCGCGATCGCCACCGCGGTGGAGCACGCCGACCGGATGCTGCTCGACATCGTCTCCCCCGAGCAGGTCCGGATTCTGCGGGCCCGGATGCTCGCCGCCGCCGAGCGGGCCGGGCGTACGCCGCCGCGGCTGGCCGCCTGGCTGCCCGCCGCCGTGGACCCGGAGCCGGAGACGCTCACGCAGGTCCTGCGCAGCGTCGTCGGCTATCTCACCGTGCCGGGCTACAGCGACATGTTCATCGAGGCGGGGCTCGCCGCGGTCGTCGAACTGGCCGCCAAGGGAGCCGACCCGGCCACCCTGCTGCGGGCCCTGCCGCCCGAGGCCGCGAACACGGTCGCACTCGTCGGCGATGCCGGCACCGTCCGCGCCCGCATGGAGGCCTACGCCGAAGCCGGTCTCGACGAGATCGCCCTGGTCCCGGCCACGGCGGGCGACCCGGCGGGGGAGCGGACCCTCACGGCCCTCAGGCCGGAGTGACACCCCGAGCGCCGCCCCGCTCAGCCCCCGTACGCTCCCGAAGCCGTCAGACGCAGCGCCGTGTCGATGAGCGGCACGTGGCTGAACGCCTGGGGGAAGTTGCCCACCTGGCGCTGGAGGTGCGGGTCCCACTCCTCCGCCAGCAGGCCGAGGTCGTTGCGGAGCGACAGCAGCTTCTCGAACAGCTTGCGGGCTTCGTCCACGCGGCCGATCATCGCCAGGTCGTCGGCCATCCAGAACGAGCAGGCGAGGAACGCGCCCTCGTCGCCGGGCAGGCCGTCGACGCCCTCGTTGTCGCCCTGCGTCGGGTAGCGCAGGATGAAGCCGTCCGGCGTGGACAGCTCCCGCTGGATCGCCTCGATGGTGCCGATGACGCGCTTGTCGTCCGGCGGCAGGAAGCCCATCTGCGGGATCAGCAGCAGCGACGCGTCCAGCTCCTTCGAGCCGTACGACTGCGTGAACGTGTTGCGCTCCTTGTCGTAGCCCTTCTCGCACACGTCCCGGTGGATGTCGTCGCGGAGCTCCTTCCAGCGCTCCAGCGGGCCGTCGGCGTCGCCGGACTCGATCAGCTTGATCGTGCGGTCGACGGCGACCCAGGCCATCACCTTGGAGTGCACGAAGTGGCGCCGCGGTCCGCGCACCTCCCAGATGCCCTCGTCCGGGTCCTGCCAGTGGTCCTCCAGGTAGCGGATCAGCTTCAGCTGGAGCAGCGAGGCGTAGTCGTTGCGCGCGAGGCCCGTCATGTGGGCCAGGTGCAGGGCCTCGGTGACCTCGCCGTAGACGTCCAGCTGGAGCTGGTGGGCGGCGCCGTTGCCGACCCGGACGGGGCCGGAGTTCTCGTAGCCCGGCAGCCAGTCCAGCTCCGCCTCGCCGAGCTCGCGCTCGCCGGCGATGCCG
Organism: Streptomyces azureus; assembly: GCF_001270025.1. Taxonomy (NCBI): domain Bacteria; kingdom Bacillati; phylum Actinomycetota; class Actinomycetes; order Kitasatosporales; family Streptomycetaceae; genus Streptomyces; species Streptomyces azureus. Next base: position 17,151 of record NZ_DF968238.1, read on the forward strand.
TACATGATCTGCAGGTTCTCCGGGTCGCCCGCCACGGCCCGCAGCAGCCACTCGCGCCAGGCGCGGGCCTCCTCGCGGTAGCCGGTGCGCAGCAGTGAGGACAGCGTGATCGCCGCGTCGCGCAGCCACGTGTAGCGGTAGTCCCAGTTGCGGACGCCGCCGATGTCCTCCGGCAGGGAGGTGGTCGGCGCGGCGACGATGCCGCCGGTCGGGGCGTACGTCAGGGCCTTCAGCGTGATCAGCGAGCGGACGACGGCCTCCCGGTAGGGGCCGTGATACGTGCAGTGGTCGACCCACTCGCGCCAGAAGTCCTCCGTCGCCTCCAGCGACTGCTCCGGCTCGGGCAGCGGCGGCGGCTCCTTGTGCGAGGGCTGCCAGGAGATCGTGAACGCGATCCGGTCACCCGGCGCGACCGTGAAATCCGCGTACGTCGTGAGCGACTTGCCGTACGTCTCGGCGGATGTGTCGAACCACACGGAGTCGGGGCCCGCCACGGCCACCGTGCGCCCCTCGTGCTTGTGCACCCACGGCACCACCCGCCCGTAGGAGAACCGCATCCGCAGCGCCGAGCGCATCGGCACGCGGCCCGAGACGCCCTCGACGATCCGGATCAGCTGCGGGGCGCCGTCACGCGGCGGCATGAAATCGGTCACCCGGACCGTGCCCCGCTGGGTGTCCCACTCGGACTCCAGGATCAGCGAGTCACCGCGGTAGCTGCGCCGGGCCGCGGTGGGCGGCTGCTGGTCGGAGGCGTACGCGGGCCCGAGCCGCCAGAAGCCGTGCTCCTCGTTGCCCAGCAGGCCGGCGAAGATGGCATGCGAGTCGAAGCGGGGCAGGCACAGCCAGTCCACCGTGCCGTCCCGGCAGACCAGGGCAGCGGTCTGCATGTCTCCGATGAGTGCGTAGTCTTCGATGCGCCCGGCCACGTGCAACTCCAGTCGAACGGCCACGTCACCCCGCAAGGGGGCTGTCGCTAGTGCGGTCAAGGGGATTTTCAGCAAGTCTTGCAATGCGTCGTTGAGCGGTGAAGCAAAACAGGTCACTCAGCCGTGATGCAAAGCGCCAATTGTTGCTCAACGAACTGACGAGCTCACGTTGTTCCGGTGCTTACGGGCGGTGGGTGGTGCCGTTGGGCCGGCGGGCTCGGCAGTGAGTGTCCGAGCAGGATACGACGCACGCCGATGTTCCGGGTGCCCGTCCAGGCAAGGCGAGTACGCCGAACGAGTGAGCAACGGGTGAGAGACCGGTGAGGGCGGCCGTCTCCGTGTCGGCGCGTGCGCGGAGCGTGGCCGGAAGCCATCGCCCCGCGGCGCTGATACGCTGGTAGCCCGTGGACCGGTGGGCAGCAAACCCCCGAACCGCAGCGACGGCAACCCCCCGGAAACCTCCGGCAGGCAGCCGCACCGCACCCCCCAGACCGCGACCACGGGAGCCCCGTCTTGGCCATGCCGCCCGCCGCATTTCGTAATTCGACGACCAAGCACATCTTCGTCACCGGGGGTGTCGCCTCCTCGCTCGGCAAGGGCCTGACGGCCTCCAGCCTCGGCATGCTGCTCAAGGCCCGCGGTCTGCGCGTCGTGATGCAGAAGCTCGACCCGTACCTCAACGTCGACCCGGGCACGATGAACCCCTTCCAGCACGGTGAGGTGTTCGTCACCAACGACGGCGCCGAGACCGACCTGGACATCGGCCACTACGAGCGCTTCCTCGACCGCGACCTGGACGGTTCCGCGAACGTCACCACCGGCCAGGTGTACTCCACCGTGATCGCCAAGGAGCGGCGCGGCGAGTACCTGGGCGACACCGTGCAGGTCATCCCGCACATCACGAACGAGATCAAGCACCGTATCCGCCGCATGGCGACGGACGAGGTCGACGTCGTGATCACGGAGGTCGGCGGCACGGTCGGCGACATCGAGTCGCTGCCGTTCCTGGAGACCGTCCGCCAGGTCCGGCACGAGGTCGGCCGTGACAACGTCTTCGTCGTCCACATCTCGCTCCTGCCGTACATCGGCCCCTCGGGTGAGCTGAAGACGAAGCCCACCCAGCACTCGGTTGCGGCCCTGCGCAACATCGGTATCCAGCCGGACGCGATCGTGCTGCGCTGCGACCGCGAGGTCCCGACCGCGATCAAGCGGAAGATCTCGCTGATGTGCGACGTCGACGAGGCCGCCGTCGTCGCCTGCCCCGACGCCCGCTCGATCTACGACATCCCGAAGACCGTGCACGGCGAGGGCCTGGACGCCTACGTGGTCCGCAAGCTGGACCTGCCGTTCCGTGACGTGGACTGGACGACCTGGGACGACCTGCTCGACCGCGTCCACAACCCCGACCACGAGATCACCCTCGCGCTGGTCGGCAAGTACATCGACCTGCCCGACGCCTACCTGTCGGTCACCGAGGCGCTGCGCGCCGGCGGCTTCGCCAACCGCGCCCGCGTCAAGATCAAGTGGGTCACCTCCGACGACTGCAAGACCCCGGCGGGGGCGGCCCAGCAGCTCGGCGACGTCGACGGCATCTGCATCCCAGGCGGCTTCGGGGACCGTGGTGTGCTCGGCAAGGTCGGTGCGATCAAGTACGCCCGCGAGAACAAGATCCCGCTGCTCGGCCTCTGCCTCGGCCTCCAGTGCATCGTGATCGAGGCCGCGCGGAGCCTGGCCGACATCGGCGACGCCAACTCCACCGAGTTCGACCCGGCCACGGCGCACCCGGTCATCTCCACGATGGCCGAGCAGCTGGACATCGTCGCCGGTGAGGGCGACATGGGCGGCACCATGCGGCTCGGCATGTACCCGGCGAAGCTGGCCGAGGGCTCGATCGTGCGCGAGGTGTACGACGGCAAGGAGTACGTCGAGGAGCGCCACCGGCACCGCTACGAGGTGAACAACGCCTACCGCGCCGAGCTGGAGAAGCGGGCGGGCATCCTGTTCTCCGGCACGTCCCCGGACGGCAAGCTCGTCGAGTACGTCGAGTACCCGCGCGAGGTCCACCCGTACCTGGTCGCCACCCAGGCACACCCGGAGCTGCGCTCGCGCCCGACGCGCCCGCACCCGCTGTTCGCCGGGCTCGTCAAGGCCGCGGTCGAGCGGAAGACTTCGAAGTAACACACCAGTTGTACGGTGGCCGGGGTGCATCCCTTCAAAGGGTGTGCACCCCGGTTTCTTTTCGGCACGTCGGGCCCGGCACGCGGAGTCGCGCCGGGCACGTGGGAGGACAGGCATGACGATCAAGGACACCCCGGAGGAATGGGAGATCCGGGCGACGGACACCCCCTTCGTGGGGAACAAGACCTCCGTCCGCACCGACGACGTGGTCATGCCCGACGGCACCGTGGTCGGCCGCGACTACCAGGTCCACCCCGGTTCCGTGGCCGTCCTCGCCCTCGACGAGGCAGACCGCGTCCTGGTCCTGCGCCAGTACCGCCACCCCGTGCGCCACAAGCTGTGGGAGATCCCGGCCGGTCTGCTCGACGTCCCCGGCGAGAACCCGCTGCACGCCGCGCAGCGCGAGCTGTACGAGGAGGCGCACGTCAAGGCCGAGGACTGGCGGGTGCTGACCGACGTCTACACGACCCCCGGCGGCTGCGACGAGGCCGTCCGGATCTTCCTCGCCCGCGGTCTGTCCGAGGCCGAGGGCGAGCGCTTCGCGGTCGAGGAGGAAGAGGCCGACATGGAGCTCGACCGGGTGCCCGTCGAGGACCTCGTCCGGGGCGTGCTGGCCGGGGAACTGCACAACAACTGCCTCGTCGTGGGCGTCCTCTCCCTGGTCGCCGCGCGCGCCGGCGACGGCCTGGACGCACTGCGCCCGGCCCAGGCGCCGTGGCCGGCGCGTCCGTTCGAGGCGTGAACCCTCTGGGGCGGGCCGGATCCGGGCGGCGGCCCTTGGCCTGACGGTGGTCCAGGGCCCGGCGGTCAACCTTGGCCGGGGGCCTTGGCCGGGGGGCCTTGGCCAGTGGTGGTCCTTGGCCTCACGGTGGTCTTTGGCCCGTGGTGCTTCTTGGCCGGGGGGCCTTGGCCAGTGGTGGTTCTCGGCCTCACGGTGGTCTTTGGCCCGGTGGTGCTCCTTGGCCTGACGGTGGTCCAGGGTCTGACGATGGTCCAGGGCCGGCGGTGGTGAGGGGTCCGGTGGTGGTGCTTGGCCCGACGGTGCTCCTGGGCCGGCGGTGATCCAGGATCAGGGGTGGTCCGGGACCGGACGGTGGTCCATGGCCGGATGGCTGGTCCTGACCGGGCGGTGGACCCGGCCGCCGGACACGCTGCCCGCGTGACTCGCCGCCTCTGGCGCCTGCGGCGGGCGGGGGCGTTGCGCCGCCCGGTGCGACGGGGCCTCGCTGCGCTCGCCCGCCCCAAGCTGACCGCCTCGCTAGCGCGCAGGCCCGGTTCCCCCAGCGGCCCGAGGGCCCGCCGACGGTTGCTGCGAGCAACTCCGGCAGTGGTGTGAAGATCGGCTGATCCGATCGGGGGATGTGCCCGCCGTGCCCGTCGTGCTTCGGCCGGGGCGTTGCAGAGCGTGAACTAGGCTCTGTTCACGCCCGGACCGGAGTCCCGGTGGGCTTGTGCGTGTGTGGGACGGGAGTGTGGCCCGTGACGGATCAGGTCGTGGAGACAGGCGACGTGCGGCTGACCGGACACGCTTCCGGGGAGAGCCGATTCCTGGGCCGCACACGCGAGTTGAAGGAACTGCGCGCCGACATCGAGCGCGCCGGGCTCGACACCCTCGCCGGCCGCAAGCCCCCACACGCGCGCGTGCTGCTCATCGCCGGCCGGCCCGGCTCGGGGCGCACCGCACTCGCCGAGGAGCTCGCACGGCAGGTCGCGGACCGTTACCCGGACGGGGTGCTGCGCGCCCGGCTGAGCGACCCCGACGGCACCCCCGTACCGGTCGAGCGCACCGCCCGGGACCTGCTGGCCGCCCTGGACGAGGAGGCCCCGGCCGGCGCCTGTGAAGACGACCTCACCGATGCCCTGCGCACCGCCCTGGTCGACCGCCGCGCGCTGCTCCTGCTGGACGACGCGGCCGACGCCGAGCAGGTCGACGCCCTGCTGCCCGACACCCCGGACTGCCTGGTCGTCGCGGTCTCCGAGGGGCCGCTGACCGGCATCTCGGACGTCCGCCCGTGCACCCTGGGCGGCCTGGACGCCAAGTCCGGGGTGGAACTGCTGTCCCGGCACACCGGCTCGGTCCGTGTCACCGTCGACCCCCGGGCCGCCGAGGGCCTCGCCGAGGAGTGCCAGGGTCAGCCCGCCGCGCTGATGCTGGCGGGTGGCTGGCTCGCCGCCCGTCCCCAGGCGGCCGTCTCCGACCTCGCCAAGCAACTGCGTGCCGAAGACGCCGAGGGGAACGCGCTGAACCGGGTCTTCCGGCTCGCCTACGCCGCCCTGCCCGCCACCGCCGCCCGCATGCTGCGTCTGCTCGCCCTCGCCCCGGCCGGACTCGTCGACCCGCAGACCGCCTCCGCGCTCGCCGGCTGCTCGGTCGCCGGCGCCCGCACCACCCTGGACGAATTCGTCGCCCTCGGCTTCCTGCACGCGGTGGACTCGCCGCTGCCGCAGTACGAGGTGCCGGGTTGTCTGCATGCCGAGCTCCGCGTCCTCGCCGAGCGCCACGAGCGCCCGGCCGAGCTCCAGCTGGCCCGCGCCCGCATGCTGGAGCGGACCGTACGACTGCTCCAGGCCTGCCGTGCGATCACCGAGACCGACAGTCCCCAGGCCCGCCAGAAGCTCCTCGACCTGCCGCTTGCCCTGCGCTTTCCCACGCCCCGGGCGGCTGCCGACTGGCTTCGCGTGACCCGGCCCGCCCTGCTGGCCTCGGCCCGGCTCGCGGTCGCCGACGGGCAGCTGGACACCCTGGCCCGGCGGCTGATGTCCCAGCTGGTGCGGGCCATGGTGGCGCATGTCGGCACCCAGGCGGCGGCGCCCGACCTGTACGGCATCCACAGCCTGGTCCTCGACGTGGCCGAGCGCCGGAACCTGCCCCGCGAGCGGGCCGCCGCCCTGCTCAACCTCGGCGACCTCGACGCCCGGGCCGGCCGCACGGCCGACGCGCTGGCCCGCTACCGGGCCGCGCTGGATGCCGGACGCGAGGTGAACGATCCCTATGCGACCGGCCGCGCGATGGAATCCGTAGGCGGTGCGCATCTGGAGCTCGGAGACTTCGACCGGGCCGCCGACTGGTTCGGCCGGGCCCTGGTCGAGCGGCTCGCCCGGGACGAGCGCGCCGACGCCGCCCGGCTGTACGGGCGGATCGCCGCCGCCCACACCTACGCGGGCCGCTACGGCGAGGCCCTGCGGAACTGGCGCGCGGCGATCGCCGGGCATCGCAAGAACGGCGACGTGGCCGCCCAGGCGCGTGCTCTGAGCGAGCTGGCGCGGGTCCAGGAGTACGCGGGCCGGTCCGAAGAGTCGCTGCGCACCTGCCGGGAGGCCGTGGAGTGGGCGCGGCGGGCCGAGGACCCGCGGTTGCAGGCCGCGCTGCATCTGCGGGTCGCCGACACCCTCGAGCACCTCGGGGACCCCGCGTCGGCCCGGCTGCACCGGGGCGCCGCCGAGCGGATCCTCGGGGAGGACCAGGAGGAACAGGAGGAGCCCGTAGCGGCCTCCAGCGGCGACTCACACCTGAAACCGGAACCTGACGCCTGCGAAATCCGTAGCGCATCCGCTGAAGATTGATGCAATGAAAGGCTAGACAGCGGGAACACCTTCATTAGACTGGCTCTGCCGCACGTTCTCCTGCGGTCTCTCCCGGTGTGCCCGTGCGTGCCCGGGTATGTCTAACAATGCCCCCCATACCCTCTGAGCCAAGGACCGTGATCGACGTGAAGGTCGGCATCCCCCGCGAGGTCAAGAACAACGAGTTCCGGGTGGCCATCACCCCCGCCGGCGTGCACGAGCTGGTGCGTCATGGCCACCAGGTCGTCGTCGAGCGCGGCGCCGGCGTCGGCTCCTCGATCACGGACGAGGAGTACGTGGCCGCCGGTGCGCGGATCCTGGAGACCGCCGACGAGGTGTGGGCCGCCGCCGACCTGCTGCTGAAGGTCAAGGAGCCCATCGCCGAGGAGTACCACCGTCTCCGCAAGGACCAGACGCTCTTCACCTACCTGCACCTGGCCGCCTCCAAGGAGTGCACGGACGCCCTGCTGGAGTCCGGCACCACGGCGATCGCCTACGAGACGGTCGAGCTGCCCAGCCGCGCGCTGCCGCTGCTCGCCCCGATGTCCGAGGTCGCGGGCCGGCTGGCCCCGCAGGTCGGCGCCTACCACCTGATGCGCGCCAACGGCGGCCGCGGCGTGCTGCCCGGCGGCGTCCCCGGCGTGCCGGCCGGGCGGGCCGTCGTCATCGGTGGCGGCGTATCCGGCTGGCAGGCGGCGCAGATCGCCATCGGCCTGGGCTTCCACGTGACCCTGCTCGACAAGGACGTCAACAAGCTCCGCGAGGCGGACAAGATCTTCGGCACGAAGATCCAGACCGTCGTCTCCAACGCCCTGGAGCTGGAGAAGGCCTGCCTGGAGGCCGACCTCGTCATCGGCGCCGTCCTGGTCCCCGGCGCCAAGGCCCCGAAGCTGGTCACCAACGAGCTCGTCTCGCGGATGAAGCCCGGAAGTGTCCTTGTCGACATCGCGATCGACCAGGGCGGCTGCTTCGAGGACTCCCGTCCGACCACCCACGCCGAGCCGACCTTCCAGGTCCACAACTCGGTCTTCTACTGCGTCGCCAACATGCCCGGCGCGGTGCCGAACACCTCCACCTACGCGCTGACCAACGCCACGCTGCCCTACATCGTGGAACTCGCCGACCACGGCTGGGCGGACGCGCTGCGCCGCGACCCGGCGCTGGCCAAGGGTCTCAACACCCATGACGGCAAGGTCGTTTACAGGGAGGTCGCCGAGGCGCACGACGTGGAGCACGTGGAGCTGTCCTCGCTGCTCGGCTGAGCCCGCGACGCCGGTAAGTCGGCTAAGTCACCAACAGGCAAAGGCGATACGTCAACACAGGTCGTCAATGCCGCGCACCCGGCCGGACCTTGCCCGACAAGGTCCGGCCGGATGTGTGTATGGTCACTTCGCGATTCTCGGGCAACTCGCCTCGAACGTAACCCTTCAACCGATTCGCACACCGGTGAAACCTGCCGTGCGACGGCCGTACGCCCTTGACAGCGGGATGTTTCATTGCCGACACATCGGGCCGGGTCCGGCGGATTGTGTTGCTGCGGACGCCCGACACGCCATAGAGTCGCCAACCGTCGGCATGGTGCCACGCTGACCTGTCTAGAAGTTTCCTGGTCACCAAGGAGGTAAGACGACTTGTGAATGAGTCGACATTTACTCCCGGGGGTGGTCAACCAGGAATGCCTGCACGGGACCAGGAGCCCGCGGGGTTCGCGGCTGTCGGCTCCGTCGCCGTGCGCACCTTCGCAGCCCACCAGAGTCAGCAGGCGACTCACACAGCACACCAGAAGATGGATGGCCATCACGTGAACGCCATGGCCGGCGACGGAAGTGGCGCGCCCCACAACCACTTCGCCGACTACGACGAACTGCCCGAGGGGCACTTCTACGACCCCGACGCGGAGTACGAGCCCGACCCCGAGTACGCGGCCACTCTCGCGCCCGACGCGGCCAGACAGCGCCGGGAGCGCATCGGCCCGACCGGACGCCCGCTGCCGTACTTCCCGATCCCGGGCCCGCTGACCGACCACGGACCCGCGAAGATCATCGCGATGTGCAACCAGAAGGGCGGCGTAGGCAAGACCACGTCGACCATCAACCTGGGTGCCGCGCTCGCGGAGTACGGACGCCGTGTCCTGCTCGTGGACTTCGACCCGCAGGGCGCGCTGTCGGTCGGACTCGGCGTCAACCCGATGGAACTCGACCTCACCGTCTACAACCTGCTCATGGAGCGGGGGATGGCGGCCGACGAGGTGCTGCTGAAGACGGCGGTCCCCAACATGGACCTGCTGCCCAGCAACATCGACCTGTCGGCGGCCGAGGTCCAGCTGGTCTCCGAGGTCGCCCGCGAGTCGACCCTGCAACGCGCCCTGAAGCCGCTGCTGGACGACTACGACTTCATCGTCATCGACTGCCAGCCCTCGCTCGGCCTGCTCACGGTCAACGCGCTGACGGCCGCGCACAAGGTGATCGTGCCGCTGGAGTGCGAGTTCTTCGCGCTGCGCGGTGTGGCCCTGCTGACCGAGACCATCGAGAAGGTCCAGGAGCGGCTCAACCCCGACCTGGAGCTCGACGGGATCCTCGCCACGATGTACGACTCGCGCACGGTGCACAGCCGTGAGGTGCTCGCGCGTGTCGTCGAGGCGTTCGACGACCACGTCTACCACACGGTCATCGGGCGCACGGTCCGTTTCCCGGAGACCACGGTCGCCGGTGAGCCGATCACCACGTACGCCTCCAACTCCGTCGGTGCCGCCGCCTACCGCCAGCTCGCCAGGGAGGTGCTCGCCCGGTGTCACGCCGAGTGAGTCTGCCGGGGGCCGACGAACTCTTCCGTACGACAGGGGGGATGGCGCTTCAGTCGTCCACACCCAGGCGCCAGGCCAACGGCGAAGCCCGGGTGCCCGCTCCGGCGGGGGAGGGAGACGCGGCGGCGGCAGGCGGCACGGAGGACGTGCCGCAGTCGGTGCCCGCGCAGGGCGGTGACGGCGAGGGCGCGGAGCATGTCGCGGCGGACTCGGAGTCGGCCGAGGCCGGGGAGTCCCGCAGCCGCTCCGGCTCCGCCCGGCGGCAGGCGGCGCAGGAAGGTTCTGCCGCGGGCGCGGCCGGTGCCGCCGCGGCGGCACCGCGCAAGCGCGGGCGGGCCGCCGCACGCCGTCCCAGCGGCCGTGAGCGGCACGACGAGAAGATCACGGTGTACGTGTCGGCCGAGGAGCTCATGGACCTGGAGCACGCCCGCCTCGTGCTCCGCGGCGAGCACGGCCTGGCCGTCGACCGCGGCCGTATCGTCCGCGAGGCGGTCGCCGTGGTCCTCGCCGACCTGGAGACCCGCGGGGACGCCAGCATCCTCGTACGACGGCTGCGCGGGCGGTAGCGGTAGCCTGCGGGGGCCATGACCTCGAACGCTTCCCCACCGCCCGTCGGCGGCCCGTCCGGCCGCCGGCGCGCGTTGGGGCGTGGGCCGGGGGCTCCGCGGGTGGCTCCGCCGGTTGAGCCGACGGACGTGGTCGAGCCCGGTGAGCCGCCTGCGGATACCGCCGAGCCGGGCGCGCCCGAGACTGCTGGGTCTGACGTGACCTCCAGGGAGACCGAGGTTGCCGGGTCGGGCGGCTGTTCCGAGGAGACCGGGGCTGCCGGGGCGGGCGTCAGGTCCGCGGAGGCGGCGGTCGGCGGGCATGCGGTCGTTGTCGAGGAGCCGCCCGGCGGTGTGGAGCGACAGGTCCCTGTCGAGCGGGTGGCTCCGCCGGTTGAGCCGACGGACGTGGTCGGGCCCGGGGAGACCGGGGTTGCCGGGGCAGCCAGCGGGCATGCGGTCGTTGTCGAGGAGCTGCCCGGCGGTGGTCAGCGACAGGTCCCTGTCGAGCCGCGGGCGGCGGGCGTAAGGCCCCGACCGGAGCGTGCGGCCGGGCCTGCTGGTCCCGGGGCGGGCCGTGAGGGCGTTTCCCCAGAGGGGGACGACGCGTCCGGGCCCGGGCCGGAGGCCGGTCATCCGGCGGCGGGGCGTGAGCATCCCGCCCCCGGGCCGGTGGTTGCGGCCAAGACCGCCGCCCCGGCCGCCGAGTCCGTCGAGACCGGGTCCCGGCGCGAGGCGCTCGCTTCCGCCCCTGGGGCCGCTGCCGACGCCGAGGTCGCCGTTCCGGAGCCGGAAGCCGGGGCTGTTCCTCCGCAGCCCCTGGCCGAGGCCGGGGCGGTCCCCGGAGCGCTGGCCCCGCAGGGCCGGAGCGAGTCGGGGGGCACCGCCTCGGCCGGAGGTGCCGGCGGCGACGACGGGGTCTTCAAGGTCCGGCTCGCCAACTTCGAGGGGCCCTTCGATCTGCTGCTCCAGCTGATCTCCCGGCACAAGCTGGACGTCACCGAGGTCGCGCTGTCGAAGGTGACCGACGAGTTCATGGCGTACATCCGGGCGATGGGGCCGGACTGGGACCTGGACGAGACGACCGAGTTCCTCGTCGTCGCGGCCACGCTGCTCGATCTGAAGGCGGCACGGCTGCTGCCCGCCGCCGAGGTGGAGGACGAGGCCGACCTCGCGCTGCTCGAAGCCCGGGACCTGCTGTTCGCCCGGCTGCTCCAGTACCGCGCGTACAAGCAGATCGCCGACATCTTCAGCGGGCGGCTCGACGACGAGGCCCGGCGCTATCCGCGTACCGTCGGGCTCGAACCCCACCATGCCGAGCTGCTGCCCGAGGTGGTCATCAGCATCGGGGCGGAAGGGTTCGCCAAGCTCGCCGTGAAGGCGATGCAGCCCAAGCCCAAGCCGCAGGTGTACGTCGACCACATCCACGCCCCGCTGGTCAGCGTGCAGGAGCAGGCCGGGATCGTCGTCGCGCGGCTCCGGGAACTCGGCGAGGCCGGCTTCCGGGAGCTCGTGGCGGACACCGACGACACACTGACCGTCGTGGCCCGGTTCCTGGCGCTGCTGGAGCTGTACCGCGAGAAGGCCGTCGCGCTGGAGCAGGAGACCGCGCTCGGTGAACTGCTCGTGCGGTGGACCGGCGGGGACGGGGACGAGACACCGACCGTCACCGACGAGTTCGACCGGCCGCCCGAGCCGCCGAAGGAGGAGAAGAAGGCATGAGCCATCAAGCCACCGAGGTCCCGTCCGGGCTGCGTGCCGTCGCCGGCCTCGATCTCAAGCCCGCCCTGGAGGCCGTCCTCATGGTCGTGGACGAGCCCGCGACCGAGGAGCACCTCGCGAAGATACTGGAGCGGCCGAAGCGACAGATCGCGGACGCGCTGCGCGAGCTGGCCGACGAGTACACCGTCCAGGGCCGCGGCTTCGAACTGCGGTTCGTGGCGAACGGCTGGCGCTTCTACACCCGCGCCGCGTACGCGCCCGCCGTCGAGCGTTTCGTGCTGGACGGCCAGCAGGCCCGCCTCACCCAGGCCGCCCTGGAGACCCTGGCCGTCGTCGCCTACCGGCAGCCGGTCAGCCGCAGCCGGGTCTCCGCCGTACGCGGAGTCAACTGCGACGGCGTCATGCGCACCCTCCTCCAGCGCGGTCTGATCGAGGAGGCGGGCACGGAACCCGAAACAGGTGCGATCCTGTACACGACGACGAACTACTTTCTGGAGCGGATGGGCCTGCGCGGTCTGGACGAGCTCCCGGAACTCGCGCCCTTCCTCCCGGAGGCGGAGGCGATCGAGGCCGAGACCCAGGAAGGCGTACCGTCGTTCGACCCGGACGCGCCTGATGACGACGTGCCGGGTCGCCGCCCGGTCACCCCGGGTACCGACGACGAAGACGACCAGACGGAACTTTGATGCGAAGCAGCGGCAGCGGCAAGAGCGGCGGGCGCGGTAACCACCGCGGCGCCGGCAACGACAGGGACCAGAAGCAGGGGCAGGGCCGCCCCCGCAAGCCCCGCCCGGAGGAGCGCCGCTACGACGTGGGCCCCGGAGCGACCAAGGACGGCCCCAAGGCCGGGCGCGGCGGCGCCGCGCGCGGCGGAGCCAAGGGCGGGCCCAAGCAGCCCCAGAAGGGCGGTCGTACGGCCCCGGCACGCCCCCGTGAGTACGAGGCGAAGATCGAGGAGCGCAACCGCGACCGGTACGCCGAGAAGAAGGACGTCAAGCTCCCGAAGACCTTCCCGGGCGCTGAGCAGGAGGGCGAGCGCATCCAGAAGGTGCTCGCCCGCGCGGGCTTCGGCTCCCGGCGCGCCTGCGAGGAGCTGATCGACGAGGCCCGCGTCGAGGTCAACGGCGAGATCGTGCTGGAGCAGGGGCGGCGGGTCGACCCGGAGAAGGACGAGATCAAGGTCGACGGCCTGACCGTCGCCACGCAGAGCTACCAGTTCTTCGCGCTGAACAAGCCCGCCGGGGTCGTCTCCACCATGGAGGACCCGGAGGGGCGGCAGTGCCTCGGTGACTACGTCACCAACCGCGAGACCCGGCTCTTCCACGTCGGCCGGCTCGACACCGAGACCGAGGGTGTCATCCTGCTCACCAACCACGGCGAGCTGGCCCACCGGCTGACCCACCCCCGGTACGGCGTGAAGAAGACCTACCTCGCGCACATCGTCGGCCCGATCCCGCGCGACTTGGGCAAGCAGCTCAAGGACGGCATCCAGCTGGAGGACGGCTACGCCCGCGCGGACCACTTCCGGGTCGTCCAGCAGACCGGCAAGAACTACCTCGTCGAGGTCACCCTGCACGAGGGCCGCAAGCACATCGTGCGCCGGATGCTCGCGGAGGCCGGTTACCCGGTCGACAAGCTGGTGCGCACCGCCTTCGGCCCGATCAACCTCGGCGACCAGAAGTCCGGCTGGCTGCGGCGGCTGTCCAACACGGAGGTCGGCATGCTGATGCAGGAAGTCGATCTCTAGGCTTGAGCGGACAGCCCGGATGCCGTGAGTTCCCCGTGTCCTTCCGGGCGCGGGGACGGAAGGACTTCTGACATGACCACGCTCGTCGACAAGCAAGCCGCCACCGGAGCACTGACCGGCCTCGCCCTGGGGGACGCGCTGGGGTATCGGACCGAGTTCAGCGACGTGCCGACGATCGTCGCCAGGTTCGGCCCGTGGCGGGGGCTGGACCTGCCGACACCGGCGCTCGTCACCGACGACACCCAGATGACGCTGGCGCTCGGGCGGGGCATCCGGACGGCGATGGACCGGGGCGTACTCGAGCCCGAGGGGATGGCCGCCGCCGTACGGCGGGAGTTCATCGCCTGGAACCGCTCTCCGGAGAACAACCGCGCTCCCGGCAACACGTGTCTGCGGGCCTGTGCCCTGCTGGAGCACGCGGACCATCCCTGGCAGGACGCCAGTCAGATCCACTCCAAGGGCTGTGGCGCCAACATGCGGGTCGCGCCCCTGGGGTTGGTCCCCGGCCTGAGCGACGAACAGCGCGCGGGTGCCGCCCAGTTGCAGTCCGCCCTCACCCACGGACACCCCACCGCGCTCGCCGCGTCCGACCTCACCGCGCACGCCGTACGGCTGCTCGCGCAGGGCGCCGAGCCGGCCGGGCTGGTCGGTCTGCTCCGCTCGTACGCGTTGGAGAACCGCGGCCACTACCACGAGCGCTGGCTCGGCGACCTGTGGCGCCGGGCCCAGGACCCGACGCCCGAGCAGTTCATCGCGCGCGGCTGGGACGAGTGCCTGGCGATCCTCGACCGGCTCCAGCACGCCGTGGGCACCGTCTCGCCCGAGGACGACCCGTGCCTGGCCACCGGCCAGGGCTGGATCGCCGAGGAGGCCCTGGCGACCGGGCTGCTGTGCTTCCTGCTCTTCGCCGAGGAGCCGCTCACGGCCCTGCGCCGCGCCGCCTGCACCGTCGGCGACTCGGACTCCATCGCCTGCCTGGCCGGCGCCTTCGCCGGTGCGTACCTGGGCGCCGAGGTCTGGCCGGGCGAGTGGGCCGACCGCATCGAGTACCGCAGCGACCTGCTGACCCTCGGGGCGCTCTGGGACGCCTGACCAGGCACTCGGACCGAGGGCCGGGCCCTCGACGTGCGCCGGCGGCTTGTCGAAGCGCCATTCGGTGTCGCTCACGTCAGGCGAACCGAGTTTCCCTCCACGGTGATCTTCTCGGCGGGCAACGGCCGCGTCGCCGGGCCGTGGGCCACCGAGCCGTCGGCGATGCGGAACCTGCTGCCGTGACAGACGCAGTTGATGGTGCCGTCGGCGACGGACGCCACCGTGCAGCGCTGGTGGGTGCAGATCGCCGAGAAGGCCTTGAACCGGCCCTGCTCCGGCTGGGTCACCACGACTTCTTCGTCCTTGAAGATCTTTCCGCCGCCGACGGGGATCTCGTCCGTGGAGGCCAGCTCCTGACCGGCCGTCCTCCGACCGGCCGTCTCCTCGCCGGTGGGTGAGCTCGTCGGCGCGGAGCCGTTGTCGTCGCCGCCCCCGCCGCAGGCCGCGACGAACGCCACCGCGCCCGCCGCGCCCGTCGCGAGGAGAACCGCGCGGCGTGTGGTCTCGTAGGTCATGTCGTCACTCCGAAGATGCCAAAGAGGGATAAATCGGAAGTCTCTGCATCTTGGCACCGAAAATACCCAAGGGGCCGCAATGCCGGTGTCTCATCGGATGGGCGCCGCGCACCCCGGCCGCGCGGGCTGACTAGGCTTGACACGCAGAGCGACACGCAGCGATACGCACGTCAGCAAGGAGCAACGCCGTGGCGGTACGAGCGGTCCGGGGCGCCGTCCAACTCGAACGGGACGAGGCCGGGCACATGGACGAGCAGGTCGGAGCCCTGCTCACGGCCATCCTGGAGCGCAACGACCTCACCGCCGAGGACCTGATCAGCATCTGGTTCACGGCCACGCCCGACCTGCACAGCGACTTCCCGGCGGCCGCCGCCCGCAAGCTCGGCATCGTCGACGTCCCGCTGATCTGCGCCCAGGAACTGGACATCGAGGGCGCCATGCCGCGCGTCGTCCGTGTCCTCGCACACATCGAGTCGGACCGGCCCCGCGCCGAGATCGCCCACGTCTACCTCGGCGCCGCGGGCGCCCTGCGCAAGGACATCGCCCAGTGAGGACCGCACTCGTCATCGGAACCGGGCTGATCGGCACGTCCGCCGCCCTGGCACTGTCCCAGCGGGGCGTCACCGTGCACCTCGCCGACCACGACCCCGAGCAGGCCCGTACGGCGGCCGCGCTCGGCGCCGGCACGGACGAGGCGCCGGGCGGGCCCGTCGACCTCGCGATCGTCGCGGCCCCGCCCGCACACGTGGCCGACGTACTCGCCGACGCCATGCGCCGCGGTGCGGCGCGCGGCTACCTCGACGTCGCCAGCGTCAAGGGCGGGCCGCGCCGGGAGCTGGAGGCACGCGGCCTCGACCTGACGGCGTACCTCGGCACGCACCCCATGTCCGGCCGGGAGAAGTCCGGCCCGCTCGCCGCCACCGGCGACCTCTTCGAGGGCCGCCCCTGGGTGCTGACCCCGACCCGGGACACCGACACCGAGGTGCTGAACCTCGCCCTGGAGCTGGTCTCGCACTGCCGTGCCGTGCCGGTCGTGATGGACGCCGACGCCCACGACCGTGCCGTCGCCCTCGTCTCCCACATGCCCCACCTGGTCTCCAGCCTGGTCGCCGCGCGCCTGGAGCACGCCGAGGAGGCCGCCGTACGGCTGTGCGGGCAGGGCATCCGGGACGTGACCCGGATCGCCGCCTCCGATCCCGGGATGTGGATCGACATCCTCTCCGCGAACCCCGGGCCGGTCGCCGACCTGCTCACGGACGTCGCCGCCGACCTGGAGGAGACCGTGCGGGCCCTGCGCGCCCTCCAGTCCGCCGACGACGACAAGCGCCGTGACGGCACCACCGGCATCGAGGACATCCTGCGGCGCGGCAACGCCGGGCAGATCCGCGTCCCCGGCAAGCACGGGTCCGCCCCGCGGGCCTACGAGGTCGTGGCCGTGCTCATCGACGACCAGCCGGGACAGCTCGCCCGGATCTTCGCGGACGCGGGCAGGGCCGGCGTCAACATCGAGGACGTGCGCATCGAGCACGCGACCGGGCAGCAGGCCGGTCTGGTGCAGCTGATGGTGGAGCCGAAGGCGGCACCCGTGCTGAGTGCCGCGCTGCGGGACCGTGGCTGGGCGATCCGGCAGTAGTGCATGCTGGATGTGGCTGAGCGACGCGCGGCCGGACGAGTGACCCGCACCCAGTAACCTTGTGCGGGGCAGTCGCGCCCTCACCCCCGCCAGCCCGGTTCAGGAAGGTCCCCACAGTGGAAAGCGCCACGCCAGTGATTGTCGCCATCGACGGCCCCGCCGGCACGGGCAAGTCGAGCACCTCGAAGGCCGTGGCGGCACAGCTCGGGCTGAGCTACCTGGACACCGGCGCCCAGTACCGGGCGATCACCTGGTGGATGGTGACCAACGGCATCGACATCGACGACCCCGCCGCCATCGCCGCAGCGGCCGGCAAGCCGGAGATCGTCTCCGGCACCGACCCGCAGGGCCCCACCATCACCGTCGACGGCGTCGACGTGGCCGGCCCGATCCGCACCCAGGAGGTCTCCTCCAAGGTCAGCGCCGTCAGCGCGGTGCCCGAGGTACGCGCCCGGATCACCGAGCTCCAGCGCTCGATCGCGGCCTCCGCGGCGAACGGCATCGTGGTCGAGGGCCGCGACATCGGCACGACCGTGCTGCCGGACGCCCACCTGAAGATCTTCCTCACCGCCTCGCCGGAGGCGCGTGCCGCCCGCCGCAGCGGTGAGCTGAAGGGCGCCGACGTGCACTCCACCCGCGAGGCCCTGATCAAGCGGGACGCGGCCGACTCCAGCCGCAAGACCTCGCCGCTCGCCAAGGCCGACGACGCGGTCGAGGTGGACACCACCGAGCTCACGCTGGCCCAGGTCATCGAGTGCGTCGTCACCCTCGTCGAGGAGAAGCGGGCCGGGAAGTGACCGACCAGCTGCCTTCCCTGCGGGGCGCCGACGTCGGGCGGCGCATCGGCGTCGGCCTGATGTACGGGCTGTGGAAGCCGCGCGTGCTCGGCGCCTGGCGGGTGCCCACGACCGGACCGGTGATCCTCGCCGTCAACCACTCCCACGTCATCGACGGCCCGATGGTCATGGGCGTGGCGCCCCGGCCGACGCACTTCCTGATCAAGAAGGAGGCGTTCGTCGGACCGCTCGACCCGTTCCTCACCGGCATCGGCCAGGTGAAGGTGGACCGCGACACCACCGACCGCACGGCGATCACCCGGGCGCTCGGCGTGCTGGAGAACGGCGGCGTGCTCGGCATCTTCCCGGAGGGCACCCGGGGCGAGGGCGACTTCGCCTCGCTGCGCGCCGGGCTCGCGTACTTCGCGGTGCGCAGCGGCGCCCCGATCGTGCCGGTCGCCGTGCTGGGAAGTTCCGACAAGCGGGGACGGTTGATAAAGGAGCTGCCTCCGCTGCGGTCCCGTGTCGACGTCGTCTTCGGGGAGCCCTTCGAGGCGGGCGACGGCAGCGGGCGCCGCACGCGCACGGCGCTGGACGCGGCGACCGGGCGCATCCAGAAGCAGCTCGCCGCCCACCTGGAAAACGCCAGGCGCTTCACCGGGCGCTAGACAACACTGAGTAGTGGATCAGCCCGTGAGACAGCGGGTACTCCACCGACCACCACGATGAACGACGAGGTACGGACTTCATGAACGACCAGACCCAGCCCGACGGCTCGGACGCGTACGAAGGCGCGCCCGAGCACGACCACGGGGCGCTCGGCGACGCCGAGTACGCGGAGTTCATGGAGCTCGCCGTGGAGGAGGGCTTCGACCTCGAGGACGTCGAGGGCGCGATCGAGGCGGCCGGGCACGGCCCGCTGCCCGTCCTCGCCGTGGTCGGCCGCCCCAATGTCGGCAAGTCGACCCTGGTGAACCGCATCATCGGCCGCCGCGAGGCCGTCGTCGAGGACAAGCCCGGTGTCACCCGCGACCGTGTGACCTACGAGGCCGAGTGGGCGGGCCGCCGCTTCAAGGTCGTGGACACCGGCGGCTGGGAGCAGGACGTCCTCGGCATCGACGCCTCCGTGGCCGCCCAGGCCGAGTACGCGATCGACGCGGCCGACGCGGTGGTCTTCGTCGTCGACGCCAAGGTCGGCGCCACCGACACCGACGAGGCCGTCGTCCGGCTGCTGCGCAAGGCCGGCAAGCCGGTCGTGCTGTGCGCCAACAAGGTGGACGGCCCGAGCGGCGAGGCCGACGCGGCCTACCTGTGGTCGCTGGGCCTGGGAGAGCCCTACCCGGTCTCGGCGCTGCACGGCCGGGGCACCGGCGACATGCTCGACCAGGTCCTGGAGGTGCTGCCGGAGGCGCCGCGCGAGACGTTCGGCGGGGGCGGCATCGGCGGCCCGCGCCGCATCGCCCTGATCGGCCGCCCGAACGTGGGCAAGTCCTCGCTGCTGAACAAGGTGGCGGGCGAGGAGCGCGTCGTCGTCAACGAGCAGGCGGGTACCACTCGTGACCCGGTCGACGAGCTGATCGAACTCGGCGGCGTCACCTGGAAGTTCGTCGACACGGCGGGCATCCGCAAGCGCGTCCACCTCCAGCAGGGCGCCGACTACTACGCCTCGCTGCGCACCGCCGCCGCCGTCGAGAAGGCGGAGGTCGCGGTCATCCTCATCGACGCCTCCGAGTCCATCTCGGTCCAGGACCAGCGGATCGTCACCATGGCCGTCGAGGCGGGCCGTGCGATCGTCCTCGCCTTCAACAAGTGGGACACCCTCGACGAGGAGCGCCGCTACTACCTGGAGCGGGAGATCGAGACCGAGCTGGGCCAGGTGGCGTGGGCCCCGCGCGTCAACGTCTCGGCGCGCACCGGCCGCCACATGGAGAAGCTGGTCCCGGCGATCGAGACGGCCCTGGCGGGCTGGGAGACACGGGTACCGACCGGCAGGCTGAACGCGTTCCTCGGCGAGCTGGTCGCCGCCCATCCGCACCCGGTCCGGGGCGGCAAGCAGCCGCGCATCCTGTTCGGCACGCAAGCGGGCACCAAGCCGCCGCGGTTCGTGCTGTTCGCCTCCGGCTTCATCGAGGCGGGCTACCGGCGCTTCATCGAGCGCCGCCTGCGCGAGGAGTTCGGCTTCGACGGGACGCCGATCCACATCTCGGTGCGGGTGCGCGAGAAGCGCGGCGCGAAGAGGAAGTAGCAGCAAGCAGCGGAAGGGCGGCCCCCAGCCGGGGCCGCCCTTCCGCTGTACGGTGTTCGCTTCAGACGCCGCTCCGCCGACCCGGCGGCAGTGCGGCCGGCACGTGGTGCATCCCCGTGCCGTGCGAGCCGACGGCCCCGACGCGCTGCCACTGCGGCTGCTGTCCGGCGGCATGGCGGGCGCTCTGGGCACCCGCGCTGTAGGCACTGTACGAGCTGCTGTGCGAACTGACGTACGAGCCCGTACTGTGCGGGATGTTCCCGAAGGCGGTGAAGCCGAGTTTCTCCTCGCCGCTGCGGTCGCCGGGAAGTGCGCGGAAGGACTTGACGTACTCGGCGTAGAGCGCGTCGTAGATCGGCGTGGCCGATGGGCCGCCCTGGGAGTCCTGAGCCGAGCGTGCGGAGGGGATCGACGAGTAGGACTGGCGGCGGGGAACGTCGTATGCGTGCACGTATGTCCAAACGACCCCGCGGGTCAAGGGATGCGGCCCGGGTACGGCTTTCGCAGGGGTGCGGGCTGCCCGGGTGACGCGCCGCTCAGGTGCCGGCCAGCGGCAGCGCGGCGGCGACCAGCTTTCCGGTCGCCGCCGCCTTGTCCAGCGCGTCCCGCAGCAGGTCCTCGCGCGGCTGGCGGCCGATCGAGCCGACCGGCGCGGCGAACATCAGTACCTGCTGGTGCTTGTTGGCGGCCGCGCGCCAGCCCTCGGTGACCTGGAGCGGCTGGTGCGCCTGCCACCAGGCCACCGGCTGGCCGCCGTTGCTGCCGGGCTGGAGCACCGCGTGCAGCCGGCCCACGGCGAGCAGCACCGACCAGCCGTGCAGGACGGGCGGTACGGCGGACAGCTCGGCCAGCGGCATGAAGCCCTGCTCGATGAGCAGCGGCAGGAAGTCGTCGCCGGAGCCCGTGGTGCCGGGCCTGGCGATGGGCGCGGTCGGTTCCACCACCAGGGCCGGGTGCAGCTCCCCGGCGATCAGCACGAGTCCGCTGGTCACCCCGAGCACCGCCTGCTCGGGCACCACCTTGTCGGGCTCCAGGTCGACGGTGTCGCCGGTGATGGACTTCACGGCGCCCCGGAGCTGTTCCTCGGTGACCTGGACGACCTGCGAGGGCAGACAGCCGGCGTGGGCGAAGGCGAGGACGGCGGTCTCGTCCCCGATGAACAGGACGGTGCTGGTGCGCTCCTGTGCGGCGTCGCCCGGAGTGCGGCAGGACGTGCAGTCGTAACTGCCCGGGGCGGTCTCCCCGGCGAGCAGGCGGTCGGCTTCTTCGTCGCCGATCTCGGCGCGTACCTCGTCGCTGACGTCGAGCATGCGCGGCACGGGTGACTCCCTCGGGGATGCGGTGCGTGGCAGGACCGGGTGGCTCCCGGCCCGTGGTCCGGGTGGGACCCGGCTCATGAAGAAGACAACGGGCGCTCTGTGGCGGGAGTCACGCCCCAGAGCGAACGGAATCGAACCATCCAGCGCACAGGGTCACGCTCGGCGCGGAATCGCGTACTCACCGTCAAGTCTGCGGTCTGCAAAGGACGTTGAGGGGGTGAGGTGGGTCACAGCCTGTCGGGCCGGTTGGTCGATATATCAGGAAATCCAGGAATGAAATGGGTGTCCGGAAATAGCCGTTACCCGAGGTATCGGGGAACTGGCCTGCCACGACGGGCAATCGGTTGATGACGGCCCGTCAACCTCCTTAGATTCCTCGGCCGTGTGCAGCGAGCACCGCTCGGGTACGTCCGCCGGCCGCGTGATTCTCCGGAACCACGCGCAGCACCACACCGGCGGACGGGGCGAGCGCGACCCACGCGCCCCATGGCGCGGGCAGTGGCGTTCCGCCTTGGGGGACCCCGGGTGTTTCGAGAGGGAACTACATGTCCGAATGTGCCGTCACCACGCGAGACAACGCTCGGAAGAACCAGGTTCGTACGACGGCGGTCCTCGCCGGCGCGGCACTGCTCGCGCCCCTCGGACTGCTCGCCGCGACCGGAAACGCCGCGGCGGCTGACAGCGGAGTGTGGGACCGCATCGCCCAGTGCGAGAGCGGCGGCAACTGGCACATCAACACCGGCAACGGCTACTACGGCGGACTCCAGTTCGCCGCCTCCACCTGGCGCGCCTACGGCGGCACGGCCTACGCGCCCACCGCCGACCAGGCGAGCAAGTCCCAGCAGATCGCCGTCGCCACCAAGGTCCAGCGCGCCCAGGGATGGGGCGCCTGGCCGACCTGCTCGGCACGCGCCGGGGCGAGCGGCAGCGCACCCGCGGCGTCCGCGGCCGACCCGGTCACCTCCACCGAGCCCGCTCCGGCGAAGCCCTCGAAGACGCCGGCGCGTTCCACGGCACACCCGGACCGCGGCTCCTCCCGCGGCGACTACACCGTCCGCGACGGCGACACGCTGAGCGGCGTCGCCGCCCGGCACGGGACCACCTGGCAGCACCTCTACGCCGCCAACAAGGCCGCCATCGGCGGCGATCCCGATGTGATCGTGCCCGGCCTGCGCCTCGAACTCTGAGCCGCTCCCGCCCGCCGGGAGACGCGGGCCCTGTCCGGCCGGCCGGACAGGGCCTCGGCGTGTCTCCGGCTCACGTTCCGAGCTCGCTCGCCTCCCCGGCGAACACGACGACCCCACGGCGCAGTTCGTACACCAGGACCGGCCGGTCGCGCAGGGCGGGCGGCAGGCGCTGCTCGGCGACCACCACGCACGCGTCGAGCGCGCTCAGCAGCCCGTAGGTGCGGGCGGCGACCGAGGGTGACATGCCCTGGGCGGGCTCGTCGACGAGCACCACGCGCGCGCGTGCCAGCAGTGCCCGGGACAGGGCGAGCATGCGCTGCTCCCCGCCGGAGAGGGTGCCGGCGCGCCGCTCCAGCAGGAGCCGCAGCTGCGGGTAGGCGTCGAGGGCCGGGCCGTGGTCCGGGGCGGCGAGTTCGAGGTTCTCGCGCACGGTGAGCGAGCCGAACACGGCCTGCCGCTCCGGCACCAGGCACAGCCCGCGCCGGGCCCGCTCGTACGCCGGTACGCGGGTCACGTCGGCGCCGTCCCACACCACGGCGCCACCCGACAGGGGCACCGTTCCGGCCAGGGCGCGCAGGGCGGTGCTGCGGCCGGAGCCGTTGCGGCCCAGCAGCACGGTCAGGCCCGGGCCGGGGGCGGCGAGGGTGACGCCGTGCAGGGCCTCCAGCGGGCCGTAGCGCACGCGCGCGTGGCGCAGGGAGACGGTGGTCATCGCCCGGCCGCCGGTCCCATGGCGTCCAGGACGCGCTCGGGCGGGCCGGAGGTGACGATCCGGCCCGCCGTCATCACGTGCACGACGTCGGCGAGGCCGGCGACCAGGTCCAGGTCGTGCTCGACGACGAGCAGGGCCGTGCCGTCGGCGGCCAGGGCCTTCAGGACCCGGGCGAGAGCAGCCACTTCGGCGGTGTCGAGGCCGGCGGCGGGCTCGTCGAGCAGCAGGACGCGCGGGGCACCCGCGAGGGCCCGGGCCAGTTCGACGCGGCGCAGCGTCCCCGTGGGCAGCCCGGCGGCGGGCAGCGCCCGCACCGGCCCGTCCAGACCGAGCAACCTCAGCGTCCGCTCCACGGCGCCCGGGTCGGTCACCCGGCCCTGTTCGGCGCGCACTCGGACGTTCTCGGCCACGGTCAGCGACGGGAAGACGGCCAGTTGCTGGAAGGTCCGCGCGACACCGAGCCGGGTGCGGGCATGCGCGGGCAGTGCGGTGATGTCCCGCCCGCCCAACCTCACCTCGCCGCGCGCGGGCCGTAGCGTTCCGGCCAGACAGTGGAACAGAGTGCTCTTTCCGGCCCCGTTGGGGCCCACGACCGCGGTGATCCGCCCGGGGGAGACGTCCAGGTCGACCCCGTGGAGGGCGGTGAAGCCGCCGTAACGGGCGTGGAGATGACGGGCGGTGAGGACGGGGGAGGCTGTGGTGGTCGGGCCGGCGGGCGGCCGGGGCGCCCCCGGCGGCGCTGCGGCACGTGGCGGGGAGCCCGGGACGGGCTCGGCGGCGGCCTCGCGCGCTGCCGTGGCGGCTTGGGGGGCCGCCGGGCGGCTGCCGCCGGGGCGTGCCGCGTCGGGTGAGCCGTGGCGGTGCGCCGGGGCGGGCGCGCGCGTCCCGTCCGCCGAGGCGACCGGCGGGCGGTGGGAGGCCGGGCCCGAGGGGCCGCGCTCCGTGCCCCTCTCGCCGCTTCGGGGCTCGCGTCGTCCGGCCGCCCCCGTGCCCTCCGCTCCCCGAACCACGCCGGTCGCCCCCGTCGGGCCGGGCGCCCTCCGGGCCGCCCGCGGCTCCGCCGGGCGCAACAGCCCGCGGGCCCGGACTCCCGCCCGGGTTAGGGCGGGTCCGCGGCTCAGGCGCAGGCGTTCCACCGCTGTCCGCAGGGCCTCGTACGGGCCGCCGGGGAAGCGGCCCACGAGGACCGCCAGGACGCCGATCACGGCCGCGGCCACGCCGCCGCGCGTGCCCGCGTCCAGGCCGACCAGGAGGGCCGCGGCGGCGAGGGCGCCGAGGGTGCTGTCGGCGCCCAGCACCACGACCGCCGCGAACCACAGCAGACCGCGCACCGGGTCGTAGGCGGCGGGGTCGAAGGCGCGCAGGCCCATGCCGAGCATGCCGCCGCCCAGCGCGGCGAGCGCGGCGCCCGCGACGAAGGCGAGCAGCTTCAGGGACGGCACCCGGACGCCCGCCGCCTGCGCCCCCGCCTCGTGGTCCCGCATGGCCGCGAGGGCCCGGCCCGTCCGCCCCCGGCGCAGCGCGTGCGCCGCCAGCAGCGCCACCGCCAGCAGGAGCAGCTCCAGGACGTAGTAGGCGCGGTCCCCTTCGAAACCCGCCGGGCGGCCCAGCGACAGGCCCGACGTGGCGTACGGCTGGGCGAAGACGAAGCGGCTCACCCCCACGCCGACCGCGAACGTCGCCAGCGCCAGCGCCAGGCCCCGGCGGCCGATCGCCGGCCAGCCCGTGAGCAGGCCGAGCGGTGCCACCAGGACGACCGCCACCGCGAGGGCCGCGAGCTCCGGCACGGCCGGCAGGCCCGGGAAGCGGCCCGCCGCCAGCAGCGCGGTGAACAGGGCGCCCAGACCCGCGTACGCCGCCTGCCCCAGCGAGATCTGGCCGCCGCGGCCGGTGACCACCACCAGGGACAGCAGGACGACGGCCAGCGCCGGCACCTGGATCGACGTGTGCAGGTCCCGGCCGGCCAGGCCCAGCGGCAGCAGGAACAGCACGGCCGCCACGATCCACGCGCCGGGCGGTGTCGGAACCCGGGCGGTGGCCGTGCGCGGCAACGCGTCACGCGTGCCCACACCCGGCAGGACCAGGGCCGCGACCAGCAGGGCGACGACGAACAGGTTCGTGCCGGCCGCCTGGAGCAGCGGCGCGCCCCACCCGGACGGGTGCAGCCGCGTGAGCTGGCTCTGCGCCACCCCGACGCCCAGCGCCACCACCACCGCGACCGGCAGGCTCCGCATCCGCGCGGCCACCGCGACCGCCACGACCTCCATCACGAGCAGCGGCAGCCCGTACGGGTCGAGACGCACGAACGGCGCCAGCAGTACGCCGGTCAGGCCCGCCGTGAAGGAGCCGAACGCCCAGCCCGCCGCCGCGACCCGGTCCGCGTCGATGCCGCCCAGCACGGCGAGCTGCCGGTCGTCGACCACGGCCCGCAGCTCCCGCCCGAACCGCGTCCGGCGGACCACCGCCGCGACCCCCGCGGCCAGCACCAGCACCACCGCCAGCTGCCCCCACGGCTCGTCCGGCACCAGCTCGGGCGCGTCGTCCCGCGCCCCCTGCCCCCACAGCAGCGCCGCCCCGCCCACCAGCAGCACGAACACCCCGATGGACGCCACCAGCGTCTGTGCCGGGTCACCACCGAGCACCGCCAGGGAACGGAATACGAACCGCTCCAGTACGACACCCAGCCCCGGCGCCAGCACCAGCAGCGTCACCGTCGCCCCGAGCCACAGCGGCCAGCCCCACTCGACCACGCACTGCCGCAGCGCGTAGGCGCACACCATCGCGATCGCGCCGTGCGCGAAGTTCAGCACGCCGGTCGCGCGGTACGTCACGATCAGGCCGATCCCGGTCAGCGCCGCCGCGCTGCCGACCGCCAGGCCGGCCAGGGTGAGGTCGTACGTCAGCGAGGACATCGGCCGTGCTCAGTCGGTCTCTTCGGCGGGCTCGCAGATCGGGCACGGGCCCAGCTCGCCGCTCGCCGCCAGCTTGGAGTCCACCGGAACCGCCTCCGCCTTCCCCGCGACCAGCGGGCAGTCCGCGCGGTGCCACAGCGTGCCGCCCGGCACCATCAGCAGCTCGCCGCTGACCGCGAGGGGCGCGAGGGCGGCCTGCCCGGTCTCCTCCGCATCGGCCGGCTCGGCCGCCACCAGCAGGCCGTACAGCTCCTCCACGCGCGCGGCGGCGACCGAGTTCCGGCCGTGGGCCAGCAGCACCGCCCCGGAGACGATCAGGGCCGCGCCGGGGATCGTGCAGGAGGCGAGGTAGGGCAGCTGCCGTTCGGCGAAGCGCTCCCCGGAGACGCCGTACCAGCCGACGACGCAGAGCACCGCACCGGCGGCCAGCGCCACCCAGCCGGCCCACAGGACGGGATGCACGGTCCGCAGTCGGCTTGTCCGCATCGCTGGCTCCCACACGTCGGTTGTCCGGGCACGCGCCTGGCCGCCTGTTCAAGTCCGCCGATCGCTTGCACTATGCCTCTTGGAAGCTGACCCTGAAAGCACCGGGCGCACATGGCCCGGACCGACACCCGGTGGTGAGCCAGATGGTTCTCGGCAGCGACCTCAGGCGGGGGAACGCGACACGGGGCCCACGAGCCGCGGGACGGGGCACGGCGATCACGGCCGCCCTTGTCCTGGCCCTCGCCCCGGCCCTCGCGGCATGCGGCGACGACGACGGCGGCGGCAGCGCGGCCACGCCGCCCCAACCGACCGTTGACCGGACCACGAGCGCACCGGCCAGCGCGCCGGCGGACCGGGCCGCGGCCGAGACGGAGATCAGGCAGAACTGGCAGAAGTTCTTCGACCCCAAGACCTCGACCGAGGACAAGCAGGCCGTCCTGGAGAACGGCGACCGGATGGGCCCCGTCCTGAAGGCCTTCAGCGGCGACGAGCGCGGCGGGCAGGTCCAGGCGAAGGTCACCAGGATCGAGTTCACCTCGGCGACCGAGGCGGACGTGACGTACACGCTCACCCTGAAGGGCGCCACCGCCCTGCCGGACGCCTCCGGGACGGCCGTCGAACAGGACGGCACCTGGAAGGTGTCCGCCAAGACGCTCTGCGCGCTGGTGCAACTGAGCGGCAATGCGTCACCGGTCCCGGGCTGCTGAGGCACTCGCCGCGGTGCTGCTGCTCGCCCTGAGCGCGGCCTGCGGCAGCCGGCTCCCGGAGAGCGACTTCGAGCACGACGACCACACCTCGGCGCCCCGCGACGCCGCGCCCCTTCGAGTCGGCATCATCACCAGCGCCACCAGCCCGGTCGGCGGCGCCGCCTTCACAGGCCCGCGCGACGGCGCCAAGGCGTGGTTCGACCGGCTCAACGCGCGCGGGGGCATCGACGGCCGCCGCGTGGAGGTGCGCCTGTGCGACGACGGCGGCAGCGGCGTCGGCAACAACGAGTGCGTGCACCGGCTGGTCGAGGAGGACGAGGTGGTCGCCCTGGTCGCCACCACCGCCTTCGACTACGCGGGCGCCTCCCGTGTCTCACGCGCGCGCGTGCCCGACATCGGCGGCCAGCCCATCGGCAGCGCCTATGACACCTACCCGCACCTCTACGGCATCTACGGCAGCCTCGCGCCGCGCGACGGCGCCACCGGCTGGGACGGCAAGCTGTACGGCGGCACCGAGGTCTACCGCTACTTCAAGCGCGAGCACGGAGCCCGGACCGCCGCTGTCGTCTCCTACAACCAGTCCGCGTCCGCCGCCTACGCCCGGCTCGTCGAACGGGGCCTGCGCACCGAGGGCTACGAGGTCGTCACCGAGCAGGTCGACTTCGCCCTGCCCAACTTCCGCGCCGTCGCGGCAGACCTGAAGGAGCAGGGCGCCGACCTCGTCTTCGACGCCATCGACAGCCACGGCAACGCCCGGCTGTGCCAGGCCATGGACGAGGCCGGCGCCGACGTCACCGCCAAGGTGACCAACGTGCAGAACTGGGCGTCCACCGTCGCCGACGCCTACAAGGACGCCCCGCGCTGCCGCAACGCCCTCTGGGCGACCGGCTCCAGCCGCAACTTCGACGACACCGGCCATCCGGCCGTACGGGAGTTCCGCGAGGCGACGAAGGGCCTGAAGACGCACTCGCAGTGGCAGCTGGAGGGCTGGGCGGCCGCGCGGTGGTTCACGGACGCCGCCGAGTCCTGCGCGAGGACGGGCATCACGCGCGCCTGCGTCGACGCCTACATGAACCGCGGCGAGGCATACACCGCGGGCGGACTGCTCCTGCCCGTGGAGTTCGAGCGGCGCCCAGAGCCGCCAAGGACCAGCCGGACCTGCCTGTCGGTGGCACGCTGGCAGGACGACAAGGGCTGGGTCACCCAGGGGGACATGAACCGCACCTGCTTCGACGTCCCCCAACTGGCCTACGAGCCTTGAGGACAGCGGCTGTCCGCAAGGGCTGGCAGACTCGCCCCCATGTTGGAGACCTCGGCACGCCTGCTGCGCCTGCTGTCCCTGCTCCAGGCCCACCGCGAGTGGTCCGGCCCCGACCTGGCGCAGCGGCTCGACGTCAGCGCCCGCACCCTGCGCCGGGACGTGGACCGGCTGCGCGAACTCGGCTACCCGGTCAACGCCAGCCCCGGCACGGGCGGCGGCTACCAACTGGGCGCGGGCGCCGAGTTGCCCCCGCTGCTCCTGGACGACGACGAGGCCGTCGCCGTGGCGATCGGGCTGCGCACGGCGGCCGGGCAGGGCATCGAGGGCATCGGCGAGACCTCGGTACGGGCCCTCGCCAAACTGGAACAGGTGCTGCCGAACCGGCTGCGTCGCCGCGTGGGCGCCCTCAACGCCTTCACCGTGCCGATGCTGCGCGGCCCTGTGCCCGACGCCGTCGACCCGGCCGTACTGACCGAGCTCGCCCACCTCTGCCGGGATGCCGAGCGCCTGCGCTTCGAGTACCGCGGCCTCCCCCACTCTCGAACAGCCTCGAGCGGGGGGACCCCCATCGGCACCACCAGCCGCCGCAGTGTCGAACCGCACCGCCTGGTGTGCACCGAGCGACGCTGGTACCTCGTCGCCTGGGACCTCGACCGGGAGGACTGGCGCACGTTCCGCGCGGACCGCATCACGCCCAGGCCCCCGCACGGCCCGCGCTTCGAGCCGCGCGAGGCGCCCGCAGACGACCTCGCCGCCTACGTCTCCCAGGGCGTCTCCACCCGCGTGTACGCCACCCACGCCGTCGTGCGGCTCATGGCGCCCCTGGAGGAGGCCGCCGCGCACATCTCCCCCAGCGCCGGGGTGCTGGAGGCGGAGGGCCCGGACAGCTGCCTGCTGCGCTGCGGCGCCGGCAGCCTCGACGTGATGGTGATCCACGTGATGATGCTGGGTTTCGAGTTCGAGGTGCTCGAACCCGACGGGCTGATCGAGGCGATCAGGAGGACTCGGGACCGGCTTGATGGCGCTCTGGCTCGGGCTGCGCAGTCACCGCCGCGTACTGCGGATGGTGCAGGTCGAACGCCGGCGACTCCGACCGGATCCGGGGCAGCGCCGTGAAGTTGTGCCGGGGCGGCGGGCAGGAGGTCGCCCACTCCAGGGACCGGCCGTAGCCCCAGGGGTCGTCGACCTCGACCTTCGCGCCGTACTTGGCGGTCTTCCACACGTTGTAGAGGAACGGCAGCGTCGACATGCCGAGCAGGAAAGCGCCGATCGTCGAGACGGTGTTGAGCACGGTGAACCCGTCCGCGGCGAGGTAGTCCGCGTACCGGCGCGGCATGCCCTCGGCGCCCAGCCAGTGCTGCACCAGGAACGTGGTGTGGAAGCCGACGAAGAGCGTCCAGAACTGGATCTTGCCGAGCCGCTCGTCGAGCATCTTCCCGGTGAACTTCGGCCACCAGAAGAAGAAGCCGGCGAAGATCGCGAAGACGACGGTGCCGAAGACGACGTAGTGGAAGTGCGCCACCACGAAGTACGTGTCCGTGACGTGGAAGTCCAGCGGCGGCGACGCGAGGATCACCCCGGTCAGCCCGCCGAGCAGGAACGTCACCAGGAAGCCCGTCGCCCACAGCATCGGCGTCTCGAAGGACAGTGAGCCCTTGATCATGGTGCCGATCCAGTTGAAGAACTTCACACCGGTCGGCACCGCGATCAGGAAGGTCATGAAGGAGAAGAACGGCAGCAGTACGGCGCCCGTGGCGAACATGTGGTGCGCCCACACCACTACCGACAGGCCGGTGATCGCCATCGTCGCGCCGACCAGCGTCAGATAGCCGAACATCGGCTTGCGGCTGAAGACCGGGATGATCTCCGTGACGATGCCGAAGAACGGCAGCGCGATGATGTACA
The DNA here is from genome assembly GCF_001270025.1 of Streptomyces azureus. Taxonomy (NCBI): domain Bacteria; kingdom Bacillati; phylum Actinomycetota; class Actinomycetes; order Kitasatosporales; family Streptomycetaceae; genus Streptomyces; species Streptomyces azureus. The sequence continues at coordinate 47,386 of NZ_DF968238.1, forward strand.
CCTCGGGATGGCCGAAGAACCAGAACAGGTGCTGCCACAGGATCGCCCCGCCGTTGGTCGCGTCGAAGACCTGCGAGCCGAACCGCCGGTCCGCCTCCAGCACCAGCAGCGCCGCCGCGAGCACCGGGAACGCCATCAGGATCAGGATCGACGTGAACAGCGTGTTCCAGACGAAGATCGGCATCCGGAACATCGTCATGCCGGGCGCGCGCATCCCGATGATGGTGGTGATGAAGTTGACCGCTCCGAGGATCGTGCCGAAGCCGGACAGCGCCAGCCCCATGATCCACAGGTCGGCGCCGATGCCCGGTGAGCGTTCGGCGCTGTTCAGCGGGGCGTAGGCGAACCAGCCGAAGTCCGCCGGGCCCGAGGGCACCAGCAGCGAGCCCAGCACGATCAGCCCGCCGAACAGGAACAGCCAGTACGAGAGCATGTTCAGCCGCGGGAAGGCGACGTCGGGCGCGCCGATCTGCAACGGCATCAGCTCGTTCGCGAAGCCCGCGAAGGTCGGTGTCGCGAACAGCAGCAGCATGATCGTGCCGTGCAGCGTGAAGGCTTGGTTGAACTGCTCGTTGGTGATGATCTGAAGTCCGGGACGGGCCAGCTCGGCGCGCATCAGCAGCGCCATCACTCCGGCGATCAGGAAGAACACGAAGGACGTGATCAGGTACAGGTGACCGATCTTCTTGTGGTCCGTCGTGGTGAGCCAGTCGACCACCACCCGCCCGTGCTTCTTCCTCGGCACGGGCGGCGCCGTCGCCTGTACGGTCTGCGTCCCCATCGCTCGCTCGCCCCTTCGCTCATCGCGTGCCGGGCCCGCCGAAGCCCGCGCCGCACGCCGCGAGCTCACGCCATGATGCTCGCGTCACCGAGCGCACCGACAGGGGGCGTACCGGCCTCGCTGTGCCGAAGCCGTGCATTTCCTGTGCGGCGGTGGCTCCGCCGCCCGGTGTGGCGCCGGAATGGAATGGGGCCCCGAGGTCACTTCTCCCGGAACTTTCCGCCTGGCTTTTCCATGGGCTCATGTGACACGCGGAAATTCCGATCGAATGCCTGCGGAAGGCCTACGAAACCGCTCGTCCGTGTGACGGACAGCGCCCGAAACACCTGTCGTGATCTTGTGACAGAAGCGTGACAGGGGAGGGACGGGGACAGGGGTTACCGGCCCGGACTTCCATGGTCGCCGGGCACGGCATAGCGTGGCGGCATGGCACCGATTCCGACACCTTCCGCGGAACCCGACGACACCCCGGACACCTATGTCGGCCTGGAGGCCGGCCGGGCCGAACACCTCGCGCGTGAGCGCGGCTGGTCGACGGTGCGCTCGCTGCCGCCGGGAGCGATCATCACCATGGAGTACCGCGTGGGCCGGCTGAACTTCGAGGTGAAGGGCGGCCGGGTGGCGCGGGCCTGGAAGGGCTGAGACACCGCGAAGGCACCGGTTCCGCTCCGGAACCGGGGCCTTCGCCGTGCCGGGACGATGTGCGCACCTGTCCCGCCGTCCGTCCTGGTCAGCCGCCCGTCAGAGGCCGGGTCGAGGAGGCCGAGCCGCGGGGGTGCCGCTCCGCGTGCGGCGGGCGGCGGCTGCCCGTGGGGGAGATCGGCGTGCGCTCCGAGCGGGCCGTGTGCGGTCCCGGCGCCAGGTAGACGGGGGCCCGGGGGGAGCCGGCCGCGACGTCGTCCCGGTCGGCGGGCAGCGGCGTGACCACCACGTGCGGTGCGCCGACCGGCACGGCGGCCGGCGCCGTACGACGGCTCCGGCGGGCCCGCAGCCGGTCGCGCAGGTCGAAGATCCTGGCCTCGGAACGGGCGATCAGCGGCTCGAACCACGGCAGGGCGAGCAGGATCAGCAGCCCCGCGGCCCAGCCCAGCAGCACATCGCTCAGCCAGTGCGTACCGAGGTACACGGTGGCCATCCCGACGCCGAGCGAGGTCACCGCGGACACGGCGGACAGCCAGCGGCGCGCTCTCGGGGTGGAGGCCATGTAGGCCAGGATTCCCCAGGTCACCACGGCGTTGGCGGTGTGACCGCTCGGAAATATATCGCCGCCGCGCCACATCTCGTTCGAGCCGATCACGGTCGCGTAGTGCGGTCCCAGCCGGCCCATGCCGTACTTGGCGGCGCCGACCGTGATGTTCAGCAGCAGCAGCGAGACGCCGAGGGCGAGCAGCGGACGCAGGGTGTGCTGCCGCCAGGAGCGCCAGCCCAGCCAGGCCGCGACCATCACCGCGGTCGGACCGCGCTGGCCGAGCACCACGTAGTAGTCGACGAACCAGTGGATCTCCGACCACTGCTGGTACGGCCGGAAGAACATGACCTGCCAGTCGAGCCGGACAAGCCAGGACGTGATGATCACGGCCCACACGATCGCGCCGTAGAAGGCCAGGGTCGCCGCGAGGAGCACGATGCGGTGCCTGCTCATCTTCGGCACATCGAGGTGGGCCGGTCGTTCCGGCTCACGGTCCAGCCGGGCGAACACCCGGTCCAGACGGGTGAGCTTCGGTTCGGTACGCACCCAATCGACGTTACAGCGAGTGAGCTCGGATCCCTGTCGAATCAACGGCTTTGTGATGACGATGTGATGTGGGATTCCTCTCAGGAGGAGGTTTATTTCCAGCGAATCCGTAATCGCCGGCCCCTGCGGCCTTCAATTCCTTTGATCATTCCGGACGGCGGTTTTATTGCGCTTTTGAATTCGTTCACCGGAGCATCGTGCGCAATTCTCCCGGCGCTCACAGCGGGTCAGGGCGGACCCGAGCCGTTCAGCCAGAACGCCCCGTACACCGCCGAGGCGACCGCCACCGGCCCGAGCACCAGCACCGACCTGCGCAGACGCAGCCGGGCCAGGGCCAGTGCGAGGGGCAGCAGCAGTGGGAAGGCGGGCATCAGCAGGCGCGGCTTCGAGCCGAAGTAGCTCGACGCGCACAGGGCGAGCGCGGTCACGACTCCGCTGTAGACCAGCAGCGGGAGGGGCTGGCGCTGACGTACGCCGACCACATACAGCCATACGACTGACGCGACCCCGGCGATCAGCCCGGCACCGGCCAGGGCCGAGGGAAACGACGTGAACTTTTCGGCGACGAACCGGGCGAAGGCGTAACCCCCGTCGAACCCGTTGCGCCATCCCGCCTGCACGTCGAGATAGCCGAGCGGACCCTTGCCGGTGCGGTGGCCGACCCACAGCACGTATCCGGCGGTGCCGAGGGGGGCCAGCAGCATGCCGAGGACACGGCGGGGACGCGGGCCGGGGCCGTCGGCGTCGCCCGCGGGCCGCTCCCGTGCGAAGGAGGCGATGCCCGCCACCCACACCGCGGCCACCACCGCCACTCCGACCGGGCGGGTCAGCCCCGCCAGCAGGGCCAGCGTGCCCGCGGCCGCCCAGCGGCCGGTCAGAACCGCGTACAGAGACCACGCGGCGAGCGCCGTGAACACCGACTCGCTGTACGCCATCGACTGCACGATCCCGACCGGGAGAACGGCCCACAGCAGCACCGCGCACACCCCGGCCCGGCGCCCGTACACGTGGTCCGCGACCGCGAAGATCCCCCACGCCGCGGCGAGGGAGGCGACCAGGCTGACGAGGAAACCGCCGTCCGCGTACGACAGCGGGGACACCGCCGCCACCAGCCGCTCCAGCCAGGGCAGCAGCGGGAAGAACGCGAGGTTCGAGTGCACGTCCCCGTTCGCCAGACGCACCTCGTAGCCGTAGCCGAGTTCGGCGACCCTGGTGTACCAGAGCGCGTCCCAGCGGGCGGTCAGCAGCGTGTACGCGCTCTTGTCGCGTGCCGCGCTCCACAGGGCCAGGGCGATGAGGCCCAGGCCACGGACGGCCGCGTACCCGAGGAGCGCCGGGGCCGCCCGGCGCAGCACCCCGGTGCGGGAGGGGGCCGCGCGCGTCTCAAGATCGGTCACGGGCCCGATTATCGACCCGGGCCGGAACCGGCCGGCCGCCCGGGGCGTGGACGACGGCGGGGAGCGGTCGAGGCGGGGGAGCGGACGACGGAGGGGGAGTGGCGTACGCCACATCGTTCCGCCGGACGTGTGAGAGGTCCGCCACTCGGCTCCGGCGCGGACTCGCGTACTCTGACGTGTCACTCGCTTTTCGTTTGCGCGGGCCGGAGACCACCGCTCCTCTCCGGCCGAGTCGCGGGGGCGTCCCCCACCCCGTGAGCCCGCCGATCGCGAGGGAACATCTGGGAGGTACGTACATGTCCGGGACGACCACGGCCGCCGCACTGCGCCGTCGGGCGGCCGGGGCCGGTGCCAACCGCTGGGTGGTTCTCGTCGTCCTCTGCGTCAGCCTGCTGCTGGTCGCCGTCGACGCCACCGTGCTGCACGTGGCGGTCCCCGCCGTCACCGAGGACCTGAAGCCCGGCGGGATAGAGCTGCTCTGGATCGTCGACATCTACCCGCTCGTCTGCGCCTCGCTGCTCATCCTGTTCGGCACGCTGGGCGACCGCGTCGGCCGCAGAAGGGTCCTGCTCCTCGGGTACGCGCTGTTCGGCGTCGCCTCCGGCCTGGCGGCCCTGGCGGACAACGCCCAGGTGCTGATCCTGGCGCGGGCGCTGCTCGGCGTCGGCGGCGCGATGATCATGCCGGCGACCCTGTCGATCCTCCGGCAGGTCTTCCCGGACCGGCGCGAGCGGGCGCTCGCGATCGGCATCTGGAGCGCCGTGGCCGCGGTGGGCGCGGCGGTCGGGCCACTGCTCGGCGGCTTCCTGCTGGAGCACTTCTGGTGGGGCTCGGTGTTCCTCGTCAACATCCCGTTGATGCTGGTCAGCCTCCCGGTCGGGCGGCTGCTGCTGCCCGAGTCGAAGGGCGACGGCGAAGGGCCCTGGGACGTGGTCGGCGCGCTGATGGCTGCCATCGGGCTGTTCGGGGTGGTGCTGGGCGTCAAGCGGCTCGGCGGCGGGGAGTCGGTGGGGGGCCTGCTCACCGTGCTGCCGCTGGTCGTGGGCGCGGCGCTGCTGGTCGCCTTCGTCCGGCGGCAGCGGCGCCGGGCGCAGCCGCTGGTCGACCTCAAGATGTTCGCGCGGCCGGCGTTCAGCACGTCCGTCGGGTGCATCGTGCTGGCGATGCTCGCGCTGGTCGGTCTCGAACTGATCGCCGCGCAGTACCTCCAGCTCGTGCTCGGGCTGTCGCCGCTGGAGACGGGGCTGCGGCTGCTGCCGCTGACGTTCGCCGCGATGGCGGCCGGGCTGGCCGGGGCGCGAATGCTGCGGCGGTTCGGGCCGCGGCGGATGGTGTGCTCCGGGTTCTGTCTGACGGCGTTCGCGGTGGTGCTGCTGACGGCGCTGGGCCGGACGGACGACTGCGCGCTGATGCTGACCGGATTCGTCCTGCTCGGCTTCGGGCTGGAGACGACGCTGTTCGGGGCGTACGAGTCGATGCTGAGCGAGGCGCCGCAGGAGCAGGCCGGTGGGGCGGCGGCGATCGGGGAGACGTCGTATCAGCTGGGAGCGGGGATCGGGATCGCCCTGCTCGGCACGGTGATGAACGCGGCGTACGCGCCCGGATTGTCGGATGTGCCGGGTGTGCCGGAGTCGGCGTCCTCTGCTGCGGGGCATTCGCTGGGGGAGGCGTACGAGGTCGCTGCGCAGCTGGGCGGGGTTGCGGGGGTCGCTCTGCGGCATGCCGCGCGGGACGCGTTCGTGCACGGGTTGCATGTGACACTGCTGGTGAGTGCGGGGTTGTTGCTGCTCGGGGCGGTGATGGCGTTGCGGTTGCCGCGTGCCATGCAGTGCGAGGGTGCTGGTGCGGTGGAGTTGCCCGCACCCAGGGACGCTACGGAGTCGCGCGTCTCGGTGTGACGTGCTTTTGCCCACCATGCGCCACCCGTATCTGCCGACTGAGGGGTGGAAGTCGCCCCACCCCCCCCGGACCCCCGGGCTTCAGACCCCCGACCCCCGCAAGCCGCCACCGGCGTCCCACCCCCACAGTCCATCCGGCCGCTTCGCCGCCCGGCACGCGGCGGCGCCGACGCAGGACGTGCGCGTCCATGACGAAGGAACTCTTCCTCGCGCCACCGCAGGCGAACCTGCCGCCACGGCTCCACTAGCCGACGGCAAGCAACCACATCCGGCCGAGGCCCTCACCGACAACCTGGGCGGGGTTCGCGGCACCATCCCGGACACGGCGCGGCGCCGCAGTCGACAAGCCAGGCAAAGGCCGCAACGACCCTGACCCGACGCAAACGCTCCCCCATCCGGCACCCCCTACACAGCACGCTGCCGCCTACACAGCGCGCTGCCGCCACCCACACCACAGGGAAGGACCGCAGCGAAGCCCGAGGCCGCCGACGGTGCGGTGCTGCCACTGGCGACCTCGGCCCGTCAGTTGAGAGCTACGGGTGGTGCGCGGGTGGGCGAAGGCCGTAGCGTCTTGGTTAGCGGTGCTAGTTAAAGAGTTCCGGAGGGTGTCCGCATGTCCGAGTCGTCCAAGCTTCCTCCCTTCGCCCCCGCCGATCCCCTCGGCCTCGACGACCTCCTGGAGCCGGAGGACCTCGGGATCAGGGATACCGTGCGGGCCTGGGCCGCGGACCGGGTGTTGCCGTATGTCGCCGAGTGGTACGAGCAGGGGGAGCTGCCGGGGATCCGGGAGCTGGCCCGGGAACTGGGGAGCATCGGTGCCCTCGGGATGTCCCTGGAGGGGTACGGGTGCGCCGGGGCGTCCGCCGTGCAGTACGGGCTCGCCTGTCTGGAGCTGGAGGCCGCCGACTCCGGGATCCGGTCCCTCGTCTCCGTGCAGGGCTCGCTCGCCATGTACGCCATCCACCGGTTCGGCAGCGAAGCGCAGAAGCGGCAATGGCTGCCCCGGATGGCCTCCGGCGAGGTCATCGGGTGCTTCGGGCTGACCGAGCCCGACCACGGATCGGACCCGGCCGCCATGCGGACGTACGCCAAGCGCGACGGCACCGACTGGGTCCTCAACGGCCGCAAGATGTGGATCACCAACGGGTCGGTCGCCGGCGTCGCCGTCGTGTGGGCGCAGACCGAGGACGGGATCCGCGGGTTCGCCGTGCCGACGGACAGCGCCGGGTTCTCCGCCCCCGAGATCAAGCACAAGTGGTCCCTCAGGGCCTCCGTCACCAGCGAACTCGTCCTCGACGAGGTACGGCTGCCCGCCGACGCCGTACTGCCGGAGGTCACCGGCCTGCGCGGGCCGCTCAGCTGTCTGTCGCACGCCCGGTACGGAATCGTCTGGGGCGCCATGGGCGCGGCCCGCAGCTGTTTCGAGGCCGCGGTCGACTACGCGAAGTCGCGGGAGCAGTTCGGGCGGCCCATCGGCGGCTTCCAGCTCACACAGGCCAAACTCGCCGACATGGCGGTCGAACTGCACAAGGGAATTCTGCTCGCCCATCATCTGGGGCGGCGTATGGACGCCGGCCGCCTGCGTCCCGAGCAGGTCAGCTTCGGCAAGCTCAACAACGTACGAGAAGCGATCGAGATCTGCCGCACGGCCCGCACCATTCTCGGGGCCAACGGGATCTCGCTCGAGTACCCCGTGATGCGGCACGCGACCAACCTCGAGTCGGTGCTCACCTACGAGGGCACCGTCGAGATGCACCAGCTCGTGCTGGGCAAGGCGCTCACCGGACTCGACGCCTTCCGGTGAACCCTGCGCGGGGGCAGGGCCGGTGAGCGGCCCTGCCTCAGCTCTGGTTGAAGAAGCCGTCCGCGCGGTGCGCGGCCGGGTCGCCGTTCACGATCTCCGTGTTGGCGGGGGTCAGCAGGAACACGCGCGTCGACACGCGCTCGATCGAACCGCGCAGACCGAAGATCAGCCCGGCCGCGAAGTCGACCAGGCGCTTGGCGTCGGCGGCGTCCATGGCCGTGAGGTTCATGATGACCGGCACGCCCTCGCGGAACAGCTCGCCGATGGCGCGCGCGTCCCGGAAGCTGTCCGGAGTCACCGTGCCGATGCGGCGCCCCTTCTCCTCGGCGACGTCCGAGGCCACCTTGACGCGCGGATCGGTGACCCAGGCATCCCCGGGCTCGGTCCCGTCGGAGTAGTCGTCGTCGTAGTAACGCTCGTCTTCGTTGTCGTCGACGAGGCCAAGCCAGGCACTTGCCTTGCGTACCGATCCCATGGACGCCTCCTCTCACAGCGGTCTTTCTTGCTTTCCGCATCCCTATGGTCGTCCATGATGCGGATGGCGCGCCAAGTGGATAGACGCCGCACGGGGGGTTTGTGACGGTACTGGTGCACAGCGAATCCGTCGAGAGTCCGTGTTTCCCAAGGGTCTTGCGGTAAACGGCTGCTGACTGTGAGTGAAATATGATTCTTCGCGGCGTACGGGTGATGAGCGGTGCGTACGGGTGAACGCGATGGCCGATACCATGCGGCGCCAAACGTCGTACGGAGCACCGGGGGGACGTCGTGTTCGGAATGGTCAGGCCTTGTCGGCACCGGCTCGGTGAGAGCCTCACGGCCCAGTGGATGGCGCATTTGTGTGGGCTGTGTCTCGCGTTGCGTGGGGACCACGGGCAGCTCGCGCGCATCGTCACGAACTATGACGGGCTTCTCGTCTCCGTGTTGACGGAGGCTCAGGCGGAGCGGACCCCCGGCACGTCGAGTGGTGTGGGGCGACGTACGGCGGGGCCGTGTCCGCTGCGCGGGATGCGCACCGCGTCCGTCGCGCACGGTGAGGGAGCGCGGCTCGCGGCGGCCGTGTCGCTGGTGCTCGCCTCCGCCAAGGTGCGCGACCACGTCGCCGACGGCGACGGACTGCTGGCCCGCGCGCCGGTCGCACGCGCCGCACGCCGAGTCGCCGCGGGCTGGGACCGCGCCGGGGCGCGCACCGGCTCCGCCGTCGGGTTCGACACGGCCGTCCTGGTCGACGCCGTGGACCGGCAGGGCGGCATCGAGGCGCTCGCCGGGCCCGGCACGCCGATCCTGACGGTCACCGAACCGACCGAGACCGCGACCGCCGCCGCCTTCGCGCACACGGCGGTCCTCGCCGGCCGGCCGCACAACGCCGGGCCCCTCGCCGAGGCCGGACGGCTCTTCGGGCGGCTGGCCCACCTGCTGGACGCCGTGGAGGATCTGAGTGCTGACGCCACGTCAGGCGCCTGGAACCCGATCGCCGCGACCGGCACCTCCCTCGCGGAGGCCCGGCGGCTCGCCGACGACGCGGTGCACGGGGTGCGGCTCGCGCTGCGCGAGGCCGAGTTCACCGACGCGAAGCTCGTGCATCTGCTGCTCGTGCACGAACTGCGGCGCTCGGTGGACCGGGCGTTCGGCACGGTGCCGGTGTGCGCGTCACACCAGGGCGGGCCGTACGGGCAGCAGCCGCCTCAGGGTCCGTACGCCCAGGGGCCGCACGGTGCTCCGCGGAACCCGTACGCGGGCGGTGGCGGAAACCCGTACACCGGTGGGGGAGGAGGGTACGGCGGCGGTGGTTTCGGCGATGGCGCGCCGGTGCCCCAGCCGCCCCGGGGCCGGCGCGGCTTCTGGGCCGGCTGCGGGATGTTCTGGCTGCTGTGCTGCACCTGCAAGCTGTGCTGCGCCAAGGAGTACGAGGGGCCGTGGTCCCGCAAGAAGCGTGAAGGCTGCTGCCGGGATTGCGACTGCGACGGGTGCGACTGCTGCTGCCCCTGAGGCGGCTGCCCCCGTCCCACATCCTCGCGCGCTGCCGTCGCCGGGGTGCGTTCGCCCGCCATTTCGCGGCATTGTGACGGCCCTTCAAAAGGCCACGGCCGAAAGGCCCTCTTGCGCCTACCGGCCGTTCGGCCGAATACTCCCACCAGCGCTTGTCAGGGGCACGGCGGGTTCGGAATCCGAACAAGCCGGTCCCGGACTGCGCCTCACGGGCCCGAACCCCACGAGGGCCCCCGACTTCCTTTGTGGAGGAACGAAAAGTGAGGATCAAGCGCACCACCCCCCGCAGCGGCATTTCGAGACGGACACGGCTGATCGCCGTTTCCACCGGCCTCGTCGCCGCCGCCGCGATCGCGATCCCCAGCGCGAACGCGTCCGACACTCCCGCCACCTTCAGCGCCACCGAGCTCAAGAGCGCCAGCGGCTCGATCCTGAAGGCCGACATCCCGGGCACCGCCTGGGCCGTCGACAGCAAGACCAACCGCGTGCTCGTGACCGTCGACAGCACGGTCACCCAGGCCGAGATAGCGAAGATCAAGCAGCAGGCCGGCGCCAACGCCGACGCGCTCACGATCAAGCGCACCCCCGGCAAGTTCAACAAGCTGATCCAGGGCGGCGACGCCATCTATGCGAGTAGCTGGCGCTGCTCCCTCGGCTTCAACGTCCGGAACAGCAGTGGCCAGCAGTTCTTCCTGACCGCCGGTCACTGCACCGACGGCGCGGGCACCTGGTACTCCAACTCCGGCCGCACCACGGTCATCGGGTCGACCGCGGGCTCCAGCTTCCCGGGCAACGACTACGGCCTCGTCCGCTACAGCGGCTCCGTCAGCCGTCCCGGCACCGCGAACGGCGTGGACATCACGCGCGCGGCCACCCCGAGCGTGGGCACCACCGTCATCCGCGACGGCTCCACGACCGGTACGCACAGCGGCCGTGTCACCGCCCTCAACGCCACCGTCAACTACGGCGGCGGGGACATCGTCTCCGGCCTGATCCAGACCACCGTCTGTGCCGAGCCCGGTGACTCCGGCGGTTCGCTCTACGGCAGCAACGGTGTCGCGTACGGTCTGACCTCCGGCGGCAGCGGTAACTGCTCCTCCGGTGGTACGACGTTCTTCCAGCCCGTCACGGAGGCCCTGAGCGCCTACGGGGTCAGCGTGTACTAGGCCGGTCGGTCCCGGTCGGCAGCAGGCTGAGTTTCTGTGCCCCCGCACGCACTGCGTGCGGGGGCTCCTCCCTTTTTGGTGGAAATTGCCGCGGATTTTGGCGGGTTGCCGCGGGCTGACCAGACAGGCGATTTTCAGCCGTGGTCAGACCTCACAGAGTGGGCACAGATTACTCACGCGTAGTGTTTGCAGTGTGAAGGTGCGTGAAGCGCGTGCGACTTGAGTCCGATTTGACCGTGGACGGTCAAAATGAGGGGGCGTGCGTTCCGTAATCTACGCGCGTCCTGAAGTCGACCTTGTGTGCTCCCCGTTGTCCTCGGAATAGTAGGCGCTCGTCAACAAAGCCTTCCGGTTCGCGAGGTCCCCACAATCTCTCGGGCCGACCCCCCACAGGAGGACGTGAGTTGAAGCACCGACGCATACCCAAGCGGCGTGCAGCCGTGGCAGGTGCGGGTATCGCCGCACTGGTCGCCGCGGGAGTCACCTTCCAGACTGCGAACGCGAGCGAGACCCCGGAGGCCTCCGCGCCCCGGACCCTGTCGGTCACGGCGGCCGGAAAGCTCGCCTCGACGCTGGCCGAGGACCTCGGCGCCGACGCGGCGGGCACGTACTACGACACGAAGAGCAAGAGCCTCGTGGTGAACGTGCTCGACGAAGCCGCGGCCGAGGCCGTCGAGAAGGCCGGAGCCAAGGCGAGAATCGTGGCGAACTCTCTCGCCGAACTGAAGAGCGCCCGCGGCACGCTGAAGCAGGATGCGACGATTCCGGGCACCGCCTGGGTGACCGACCCGACGACCAACAAGATCGTCGTCACCGCCGACCGTACGGTGTCGAAGGCCGAGTGGGCGAAGCTGACGAAGGTCGTCGACGGGCTCGGTGCGAAGGCCGAACTCAAGCGGACGAAGGGCGAGTACAAGCCCTTCATCGCCGGTGGCGACGCGATCACCGGTGGCAGTGGCCGCTGCTCGCTCGGCTTCAACGTGGTCAAGGGCGGAGAGCCGTTCTTCCTGACCGCCGGGCACTGCACCGAGGGCATCTCGACGTGGTCGGACTCCAGTGGCAAGGAGATCGGCACCAACGCGGACTCCAGCTTCCCGGGTGACGACTACGGGCTGGTCAAGTACACCGCGGACGTGGCTCACCCGAGCGAGGTGAACCTCTACAACGGCTCGACGCAGAAGATCACGGGTGCCGCCGCGGCGACGGTCGGCATGGAGGTCACGCGGAGCGGGTCGACGACCCAGGTGCACGACGGGAAGGTCACGGGGCTGGACGCCACCGTGAACTACGGCAACGGCGACATCGTGAACGGTCTGATCCAGACCGACGTGTGCGCGGAGCCCGGTGACAGTGGTGGCGCGCTCTTCTCGGGCAGCAACGCGATCGGGCTGACGTCCGGTGGCAGTGGTGACTGCACGTCCGGTGGGGAGACGTTCTTCCAGCCTGTGACGGAGGCGCTGTCGGCTACCGGGACCGAGATCGGCTGAGTTCTGGTTCTGGGTTTGTGAAGTCCCGCCCCTTGTGTGAGGGGCGGGGCTTCTGCGTTTGCCTCCGGTGGTTGGGCGGGGTGCCTGCGGCGGCCTGTGCGGTGGGGGTGCGCCGCTTGCGCCTGCGCGGCGGTGGTGGGTCGGGGCCGCGCCGGGGGTGTCCGTCCGGGTAGGGAGGCGTCGGACAGCAGCACGCCGGGAGGGTGTCGGTGCCGGTGGGGTTGATGATCAGGGCGCCGTCGATGTCCCGGTTCGTGATCTGGCTCCGGGCCGTGGACTCGTCGGGCAGTGCGCGGGGGTCCAGGGGGAGCCGGGCACTCGGTCCAGTCGGGTCACCGCTTGCTCGGCCGCGGTGCCGGGGGCGACCACCGCGAAGGGCATGTCCTGGGGTTTCGGGTCGTGCGGGGCTCCCACCTAGGAGGCGATGAACAGCGGCTGGAGTGCGATCACGCCGACGATGGGCAAGGTGGCCCGCGGGGTGACGGCGTCTCTCACCTCGTCGCGGAACGAGCGGTGCGGCATGCCTCCACGGTCGGGGGTGGGGTGGTGTTTCCGCAGGTGGGGCGGGGCCGAGCGGATGTCGCACATGCATTCGAGAATTGGTCTATGGTGGGGTGAGGTAGCTGGGAACAGATGTTCGAGAGCCCGTGTGGTTCGCGAGTGTGGGAGGTGCGTGTGCCGGGGTTCACGCATCTGCACACCGTCTCCGGGTTCTCGTTGCGGTATGGAGCCTCGCACCCGGAGCGGCTGGCCGAGCGTGCCTCCGAGCGGGGCATGGACGCCCTGGCTCTCACTGATCGCGACACGCTTGCCGGTGCCGTCCGGTTCGCGAAGGCCTGTGCGAAAGCGGGAGTCCGTCCGGTGTTCGGGGCGGAGCTGGCGGTGGCGGGAGCGGAGCCCCCTGAGCCCGTGGCGGGGCGGGGGCGGCGCCGGACTCCTGTGCGCGGTGGCGCCTTCGTCGACGAGTCGGCCCCCCGGGTGACCTTTCTCGCCCGGGACGGCGCCCGTGGGTGGGCCGGGCTGTGCCGGCTCGTCTCGGTGGTGCATGAGAGGGAGGAGGCGCCCCTGCTGCCCTGGGAGCGCAATCACGCCGAGGGCGTGACCGTGCTGCTCGGGCCCGACTCGGATGTGGGGCGTGCCTTGGCCGCCGGGCGTCCCGACCGTGCGGCGCGGCTGCTCGTGCCCTGGCGGGAGGTCTACGGCGACGCCCTGCGGCTGGAGGCCGTCTGGCACGGCCGGAAAGGTACGGGTCCCGGCTCTCTGCGACTGGCCGCCCGGACCGTCGGGTTCGCCGCCGAGCAGCGGATCCGTCCCGTGCTCAGCAACGCCGTACGGTACGCCGACCCGGGGCTGGGGCCGGTCGCCGACGTGCTGGACGCCGCGCGCCGGCTGGTGCCCGTCGACCCGACCAAGGAGCTGGACTCCGGCGAGGCCTGGCTCAAGGGCGCGGGGGCCATGGTGCATGCTGCCGAGCGGATCGTGGAGGCCGCGGGGTTTCGGCGTGACACCGCTCATCGGCTGGTGGAGCAGACCGAGGCCACGGCTGCCGAGTGCCTGGTCGATCCTGAGGACGACCTCGGGATCGGTACCGTCCACTTCCCCGAGCCGCACATGGTCGGCGCCGGCCGCCGTACCGCCCAGCGGACGCTGGCCTCGCGGGCGGCGGCGGGGATGGTGCTGCGCGGGTACGACCGGCGGCGGGAGTACTGGGAGCGGATGCACCACGAGCTGGACATCATCGCCCACCACGGCTTCGCCTCCTACTTTCTGACCGTGGCCCAAGTGGTCGACGACGTGCGGGAGATGGGCATCCGGGTCGCCGCCCGGGGGTCCGGTGCGGGGTCGCTCGTCAACCATCTGCTCGGGATCGCGCACGCCGATCCGATCGAACACCGACTGCTGATGGAGCGGTTCCTGTCGAAGGAGCGGGTCGTGCTGCCCGACATCGACATCGACGTGGAGTCCGCGCGCCGGCTGGAGGTCTACCGCGCGATCATCGACCGGTTCGGCACCGAGCGGGTCGCGACGGTCGCGATGCCGGAGACGTATCGCGTGAGGCACGCGATCCGTGACGTGGGGGCGGCGCTGTCCATGGATCCGGCCGAGATCGACCGGGTCGCCAAGTCCTTTCCGCACATCCGGGCGCGGGACGCCCGCGCCGCGCTGAAGGAACTGCCCGAGCTGCGGGCACTGGCGGGGGAGAAGGAGAGGTACGGACGGCTGTGGGAACTGGTCGAGGCGCTGGACGCGCTGCCGCGCGGGGTGGCCATGCACCCGTGCGGGGTGCTGCTGTCCGACGCCTCCCTGCTGGCCCGTACACCGGTCATGCCGACCAGTGGCGAGGGCTTTCCGATGTCGCAGTTCGACAAGGACGACGTCGAGGACCTCGGGCTGCTCAAGCTGGACGTGCTGGGGGTGCGGATGCAGTCGGCGATGGCGCACGCCGTGGCGGAAGTGGAACGGGTGTCGGGCGTCAGGGTCGATCTGGACACCGTGCCGCCCGGGGATCCGGAGACGTACCGGCTGATCCGGTCCACCGAGACGCTCGGCTGCTTCCAGATCGAGTCGCCGGGGCAGCGGGACCTGGTCGGGCGGCTCCAGCCGGCCACCTTCCACGATCTCGTCGTCGACATCTCGCTGTTCCGGCCCGGGCCGGTCGCCGCCGACATGGTGCGGCCGTTCATCGAGGCGCGGCACGGGCGGGCGCCGATCCGCTATCCCCACCGGGATCTGGAGGAGCCGCTGAAGGAGACGTACGGGGTCGTCGTCTTCCACGAGCAGATCATCGACATCGTCGACATCATGACCGGCTGCGGGCGCGGTGAGGCGGACCGGGTGCGGCGCGGGCTGTCCGATCCGGAGTCGCAGGGGCGGATCAAGGTGTGGTTCGCGCAGCACGCGGCGGCGAACGGATATGACGCGGAGACGATTCAGCGGACCTGGGAGATCATCGAGGCCTTCGGGTCGTACGGTTTCTGCAAGGCCCACGCGGTCGCCTTCGCCGTGCCCACCTACCAGTCGGCGTGGCTGAAAGCGCATCATCCGGCCGCCTTCTACGCGGGGTTGCTCACGCACGATCCCGGCATGTACCCGAAGCGGCTGCTGCTGGCGGACGCGCGGCGGCGCGGGGTGCCCGTGCTGCCGTTGGATGTGAACGCGTCTGGTGTCGCACACCGTATCGAACTGGTGTCCGGTAAATGGGGGCTGCGCCTGGCGCTCTCCGATGTGCACGGCATCAGCGAGGCCGAGGCGGCTCGGATCGCCGAGGGGCAGCCGTACGCCTCGCTGGTCGACTTCTGGGAGCGGGGCCGGCCCAGCCGTCCGCTCGCCCAGCGGCTCGCGCAGGTGGGAGCGCTGGACGCGTTCGGCGCCAACCGCCGTGATCTGCAACTGCATCTGACCGAGCTGCACCGGGGCGCGCGGGGCGCGGGCGGTGGCCAGCTCCCGCTGGCCGGGGGCCGGAAGACCGCCCCGGCCGGGCTGCCCGACCTCACCTCGTCGGAGCGGCTCAGTGCCGAGCTGGGCGTGCTGTCCATGGACGCCTCGCGCAACCTGATGGACGATCACCGGGCGTTCCTCGACGAGCTGGGCGTGGTGTCCGCGCGCCGGCTGCGCGAGGCCCGGCACGGCGAGACGGTGCTGGTCGCGGGCGCCAAGGCGGCCACCCAGACGCCGCCGATCCGGTCCGGCAAGCGGGTCATCTTCTCCACCCTGGACGACGGCACGGGCCTGGTCGACCTCGCCTTCTTCGACGACTCCCACGACGCCTGCGCTCACACCGTCTTCCACTCCTGGCTGCTGCTGGTGCGCGGGGTGGTGCAGCGGCGCGGCCCGCGCAGCCTCAGCGTGGTGGGCGCCGCCGCCTGGAACCTCGCGGAGCTGCTGGAGGTGCGCCGGGAGGAGGGGCTGGAGGGGGTCGCGGCCCGGTTGGCCGGTGCCGGTGCTGGTTCCGGCGATTCCGGTGACGGCGGCAAGGCGCCGACGGGCTCCGCGGCCCGGGATCCGGAGGAGCAGCGGAAGATCCGCATGCCCACGGGGTACGAGATGCACCCCTGGGCCGATCTGCGTCCCGCGGGCGAAGGGCCCGCGGTGGGAAGAAAGTTGTGGCACCAGAGTCCGGGGAGTGCGGGATGACCATCCTCTGCGTACGTTTCCAGCTGCCTCCGGCACGCGAGGCCGACCTGCCCCGACTGATCGGGATGCTCGAGGAGTTCACCCCCGTCGTCCAGGCCCTGCCGCCGGACGGGGCGCTGGCCGACCTGCGGGGCGCCGAGCGGTACTTCGGGCGGGACGCCGTCGAACTGGCCTCGTTGATCCGGGTGCGGTCGCTCGCGCTGTACGGGGTCGACTGCGTGATCGGTGCCGGACCCGGGCCGATGCTGGCCCGCGTGGCGCTGCGCGACGCCGTGCCCGGGGTGACGTGTGCGGTGCCCGAGGAGCAGGACGCCATCGCGGAGTTCCTCGCGGACAAGCCCGTCGCCGCACTGCCCGGCGTGGGCGCCGCGACCGCCCGTACGCTGGGCGACTACGGCCTCGACACCCTGGGCAGGGTCGCCGCCGCGCCGCTGTCCACGCTCCAGCGGCTGGTCGGCGCGAAGGCCGGCCGCGAGCTGCACGAGAAGGCGAACGGTGTCGACCGCGGCCGGGTCGTCCCGAACGCCGTCTCCCGCTCCCTCGCCACGGAACGCCCTTTCGTCCGCGACGAACTGGACTCGGACCGCCACCGCCGTGCCCTGCTGTCGGCCGCCGAGGAGATCGGCGCCCGGCTGCGCGCCCTGGAGAAGGTCTGCCGCACGCTCACCCTCACCGTGCGCTACGCCGACCGCTCCGCCACCACCCGCAGCCGCACGCTGGCCGAGCCGACCGCGCACTCGCCGGACCTGGCCAGGGCCGCGTACGGCATGTACGAGGCACTCGGCCTGCAACGCGCCCGGGTCCGGGCGATCGCCCTGCGCGCCGAGGGGCTCGACCCCGCCGACCAGGCCTCCCATCAGCTGACCTTCGATCCCGTGGACGAGAAGGTCCGCCGCATCGAGGAGGTCGCGGACCGCGCGCGAGCGAAGTTCGGCCCGCGGGCGGTGATGCCCGGGGGGCTAGCGGGACTGGCGGCGTAGATCCTCCTGCGTGACGTCAGTTGGCCCAGGGCGGCACGATGGGGCGGATTGGGCCGCGACCTGGTCCGAAGAGACGGCTGCTCCGAAGAACCTGATTTCCGCGGTCGGCCTCCGATTGCCTCCCCAAGCTTAGGAGAGGGCCGGTCAAGGAAGTGCTCGGACCGGCATCATGTAAGTACCGTCTTGGCATGGCAGACAAGGAGATCCGGCCGGCCGGCGCCGCCGACGTACCGGTCGTCGAGGGCGTGATCGACGCGGCTTTCCGCCCGTACATCGAGCGCATCGGACGGGTGCCGCAGCCCATGGAGGAGGACCACGCGGCGAACGTGGCCGCGGGCAAGGTATTCGTGACGGGCGAGCCCGTGACCGGCCTCGTCGTGGTCGAGGCGTTCGAGGACCATCTGTTCCTCGACATCATCGCCGTCCACCCCACCGCGCACGGCAGGGGAGTGGGGCGACGGCTGCTGCGGTTCGTGGACGCGCACGCGCGTGCGCTGGCGCTGCCCGAGGTCAGGCTCTACACCAACGCGCTGATGTGGGAGAACCAGGAGATCTATCCGAAGTACGGCTATGAGCTGGTGGAGCGACGACTGGACGGGCCCTACGACCGCGTCCACTACCGCAAGCGGCTGCTCTGACCGGGTCTCATGATCGGTACCGGCCGCTCAGGCGTCCGGCCACCATGTGCGTGCGATGTCCTTGCGGACTTCCGGGCGTCCCGCGGGGCGCTCGTCGGCCTCCTCGCGGGCCCGGCGGACGTCCGTCTTCTTCAGGGGCTTCTGCACGGTCACACGGCGCATGGCTGCCTCCTTAAGGGGCTACCGGGTTCCGCGTTCTCACGGAGGTAGACCTTTCGGGGGAGAGTTCCTCATCGCTCCTGGTCTGTCAGTGGCGGCTGTCACGATTCGAGTGTCAGTGGCGGGTGTCACTCTTGGGCGCATGGTGAACGACAGTGACGACACGACCTCGGTGAACACCGGCGCTGACGTGGACTGGGACGCGCGCGCCGCCGGCTTCGACGAGGAGCCGGACCACGGGCTGCGCGACCCGGAGGTGCGCCGGGCCTGGGCCGTGCGGCTGCGCGCCTGGCTGCCCGGGCGGGCCGGCGACGTCCTCGATCTCGGCTGCGGCACCGGCAGTCTGTCGCTCCTCGCGTCCGAGCAGGGGCACCGGGTGACGGGCGTGGATCTCTCTCCGGCGATGGTGACGCTCGCCCGGCAGAAGCTGGCCGGGCGTGACGCGGTGTTCGTCATCGGTGACGCCGCGGCACCGCCGGTCGGGGAGCAGCGCTTCGACGCGGTGCTCGTCCGGCATGTCCTGTGGGCCCTGCCCGACCCCGGTCGCGCCCTGCGGCACTGGGCCGGGCTGCTGCGGCCGGGAGGGCGGCTCGTGCTGGTCGAGGGGGTGTGGGGGACGGCCGCGCCGGTCGGGATACCGGCGGAGCGGCTCATCGGCCTCCTCGCGCCGGTCGCCGGGCAGGTGAGCGTGGAGCGGCTGTCCGGCGATCCGCTGCTGTGGGGCGGGGAGGTGACGGACGAGCGGTACGCGGTGGTGGCCGTGAGCGGGGCTTCAAGCCAGGAGGCTGGTGAAGCCGCCGCCGCGGGCCAGTGACTCCAGTTCGTCGAGCGCGTCGAGTGCGGCGGCCGCTGCCTCGGGGTCCCGCTCGGCGAGGCCGCTGTCGGCGAACTCGTCCTCGTCCAGGCGCCGTACGTCAGTTCGGTGCCGTACACCAGCACCGCCAGCGGGATCAGCGCGACCGACGGGATGGGGCGCAGGAACTCGATCGTGGAGGCCGTCGCCGCACGCAGATACGGCACGACCGAGATCAGCACACCCGCCACGATCCCCGCACAGGACGCGATCGCCAGGCCCAGCGCCCAGCCGGTGAGCGTGTCGCCGAGCGCCGTCCAGAAGGCGAAGTCGGCCATCTCGTCCGCGAGCGCTTCGGCGATGCGGCTGGTGGGCGGGAAGTAGGTCTCCTTGACCAGGCCGAGCCGCGGCACCGCCTCGCCCAGGGCGAGAAAAGCGGCGAGCCCGGCCGCACCGAGTGCGGCGTTGACGCCCCTCATGCGTCTGCGTCCCTCACGGCAGCAGCTTGTCCAGATCCGGCGTCGACTTGAACAGGCCGTCGTCCTCGCCGAGCTTCATCAGCGCTTCGATGGAGGCGCGGTTCGGCTCCGCCGGCCACTTCGGCAGGGTCACCTTCTCCAGCACCGCCGCCGGGATCTTCGTGTACGTGGTGACGACCCGGCGGGCCTCGTCCGGGTGGGCGTCGGCGTAGGCGAGGGACTCGGCGGTGGCCTTCCGGAACTTCTCGACCACCTCCGGGTTCTGCTGGGCGTACCGGGTCGAGGTGAAGTACAGCGCGACGGTGAGGTCGGGTGCCACGTCCACCAGGTTCGAGGCGATCTCTCGGCCGCCCTGGCTCTTGACGGTGGCGAGGGCGGGCTCGACCACCTGGGCGGCGTCGATCTGCCCGCTGTCGAGGGCGGCCGGCATCTGGTCGAAGGCGAGCTCGACGAACTTGACCTTGTCCGGGTCGCCGCCCGCCTTGCGCACCGACGCGCGCACGGACGTCTCGTTGATGTTCTTCAGGGTGTTGATGGCCACCCGCTTGCCCTCCAGGTCCTTCGGTGACCTGATCGGACTGTCCTTGCCCACGGTGATCGCGCTGAAGTCCTTGCCCTCGACGCCGGTCGAGGCGATCGCGTTCGCGACGGCCCTGATCGGCACGTTGTTGGACTGGGCGATCATCAGCGACGTCACGTTGGAGAACCCGAACTGGAACTGACCGCTGGCCACACCCGGCACGATCGCCGCGCCGCCCTGCGCGGTGGTGAACCGCAGCTTCAGGCCCTGCTTCTCGAAGAAGCCCTTCTCCTGGCCCAGATAGAGCGGAGCCACATCGACGATGGGAATGAGCCCGACCTCGACGGTGGTCACCCCGCCGGACGAGGCGCCCGCGTCCGAGGTGCCACCGCCGTCGGACGAGCCACAGGCCGCCGCGGTGAGCAGGACGGACACGGCCGCGAGACGGGTGAAGAGACGACGACGCAAGACTCCTCCTGTGGAACCGGCTGGCTGTGGTTCTCCGACAGGTTGTGCGCAGACAGCACGCTTGTGCTCAGCGAGAACGTAGAGCCGGGTTCGCTCCATGGTCAATGCCTGTGTCGCCACTGCTCGTTGACATCACGAGATCCCCACTCCTAGCGTGCGCACAGCGCACGGTCGTACGTCACGCCGGAGGCCCAGGATGCCCGCTGAAGCCCGCGCACCGCATTTCGTCCGGTCCTTCGAGCGCGGCCTCGCCGTGATCCGCGCCTTCGACGCCGAGCATCAGGCGCTGACCCTGAGCGAGGTCGCGCGGGCCTGCGAACTGACGCGCGCGGCGGCGCGCCGCTTCCTGCTCACCCTCGCCGACCTCGGCTACGTACACACCGACGGCCGCCGCTTCCGCCTCACCCCGCGGGTGCTGGAACTGGGCTACTCCTACCTCTCCAGCTACACGCTGCCCCAGATCGCCGAGCCCCATCTGGAGCAACTCGTCGCGCGGGTACGGGAGTCGTCCTCGCTCTGTGTCCTCGACGGCGACGACATCGTGTACGTCGCCCGGGTCCCGACCCGCCGCATCATGAGCGCGTCCATCACGGTCGGTACCCGGTTCCCGGCGTATGTGACCTCGGTGGGCCGGGTGATCCTCGCCCATCTGCCGGACGAGGACGTCGAAGCCAGGCTCGCCCGGGCGGAGTTGAAGCCCCACACCACACGCACGATCACCACGCCTCAGGCCCTGCGGACGGAGCTGCGCCGCGTCCGCAGGCAGGGCTACGCCGTCGTCGACCAGGAGCTGGAGGAGGGGCTGAGGTCGGTCGCCGCCCCGGTGCGGGACCGGGACGGCGACGTGGTCGCGGCCGTCAACATCGCCGTGCACGCCGGGCGCAACTCGGTCGACTCCGTACGCCGCGACCTGTTGCCGCATCTGCTGGCGACCGTCGCAGGGATCGAGGCCGACCTGCGGATCACAAGTCCAGCACCAGCCGCTGCCCCCGGCACCGGGACACGCAGATCATCATCGTCTCGCCGCTCTCCCGCTCCTGAGGGGTGAGCACCGAGTCCCGGTGTTCCGGGGTGCCGTCCAGGACGTCGGTCTCACAGGTCCCGCAGGTGCCCTCGGTGCAGGAGTAGAGCACCTCGACCCCGGCGGCGCGCACGGCGTCCAGTACGGACACGTCCGGCGCGACCGAGAGCGTCCTGCCGCTCCGCGCCAGCTCCACCTCGAACCCGGTGTCGCCGCCGGTCTCCTGCTCCTTCGGCCGGAACCGCTCGACGCGCAGCACCGCGGACGGGCAGCGCTCCTCGACCGCGTCCAGCAGCGGCCCGGGGCCGCAGCAGTAGACGAGCGTGCCCTCGGGTACGTCGTCCAGCACGGAGGGCAGGTCCAGCAGCCCCGTCTCGTCCTCGGGCGCGATCGTCACCCGGTCCCCGTACCGGGCGAGTTCCTCGCCGAACGCCATCGACCGGCGGCTGCGCCCGCCGTACAGCAGCGTCCACTCGGCGCCCGCCGCCTCGGCCGCCGCCAGCATCGGCAGGATCGGGGTGATGCCGATGCCGCCCGCGACGAAGCGGTAGCGGGGGGCGGGCTCCAGCCCGAAGTTGTTCCGGGGCCCGCGCACGCGGACCTTGTGGCCCTGCCCCACCTGCTCGTGCACATGGGCCGAACCGCCCCGGCCGCCCGGCTCGCGCAGCACCGCGATCCGCCAGGCCGACCGGTCCGCCGGATCGCCGCACAGCGAGTACTGCCGCTCCAGTCCGGGGCCCAGCACGACGTCGATGTGGGCCCCCGGCTCCCACGCCGGCAGCGGTTCGCCGAGCGGGTGGCTCAGGGTGAGGGCGAGCACGCCGTCGGCGGCGAACTCACGCCGCCCCACGACGAGTTCGGCTTCGTAGACGCTCATGAACTGTTTCCTCGCGGCTCGTCGACGTCGTGGCCCTGCGGGTGGGCGAGCATCCACTCCCACATCTCCACCGGGTCCTGCGCGGTGTGCTCGCGGCCGCAGTGGCAGGTGCCGTGCAGGACGTCGGTGCCGGGCAGCCAGTCGATGCGGTAGATCTCGCCGGTCGGACTCGTCACTGGACCTTCTCCACGGGCTTCTCGCCCTCCTCGACCAGCCGGGCGAGGATACGGCGGGCGGCCAGGCCGCCGGTGTCGATGTTGATGCTCAGCTCCTGGTAGCCGGTGCGCTCGGTGCCGAGGGTCTTCTGGAGCAGGTTGAGGGCGGTGACGTCCTGCATCACGACCGTGTGGTTGTTGCCGCGCAGGAACTCGGTGACCTCGGCGTCGTCGGTCGCCCAGTCGCGGGAGACGGCCCAGAAGTCGTACACCTTGCCGTCGCCGGACGGTGTGATCGCGTACGTGATCTCGGTGTGGAAGCCGTTCGGGTCGCTGCCGTCCGCCTCGGGCAGCACACCGACCGGGGCGATGCGGCTGTGCAGCAGATACAGGCAGGGCGCGTGGTACTCGATGTCCTGCCAGCGGGTGATCCGGCCCTCGATACCGGTGGACTTGGCGTAGAACGGCGGGCACTCGGCGTCGTCCATGTGCCGGCTCACCCGGACGATCCCGGCGCCCTCGTCGACCTCCGTGGTGATCGGCGTCTCGGCGACCTCGGGGGTGCCGATGTACCCGCCGTGCAGATACGTCTCGTGGGACAGGTCCAGGAGGTTGTCGACGAGGAGTCCGTAGTCGCAGTCGATGGGCTCCATGCCGCGCACGGTGACCCAGCCGGGGGAGTCGAGGTGCCTGGCCCGGGGGAT
The DNA here is from genome assembly GCF_001270025.1 of Streptomyces azureus. Taxonomy (NCBI): domain Bacteria; kingdom Bacillati; phylum Actinomycetota; class Actinomycetes; order Kitasatosporales; family Streptomycetaceae; genus Streptomyces; species Streptomyces azureus. The sequence goes on from NZ_DF968238.1 coordinate 70,568, forward strand.
GACCTGCGGGTCGGCGAGCGCGGGGTCACCGATCCACACCCAGATCAGCGAGTCCTGCTCGACGACCGGGTAGGAGGCGACCCGGGCCGTGCGCGGCACCCTTTTCTGCCCCGGCACGTACACACACGTACCGGTCGTGTCGTACGTGAACCCGTGGTACCCGCACACGATCCGGTCGCCGTCGAGGCGCGTCGGGGCCTCGGACAGCGGGTACCGGCGGTGCACGCACCGGTCGTGCAGCACGACCGGCGTGCCCTCCTCCTCGGTCCGGTAGAGCACGAGCGTCTCACCGAGAATCGTCCGTCCGAGCAACTCCCGCCCGACCTCGTGACTGTAGGCGGCGACGTACCACTGGTTCCTGGCGAAGGCGGTCATGTGAGGCATGGGCTTCCCGTCCCTGTCGGCGGGGCGTCGTCGCCCCGCGTGCCGTGGTTGGGATCAGGGTCCCGACGGCGGGGGGCACCAGGCAAGGCGGCTTCCGTCAGACGGAAGGGCTCTGGCTGGGTGAGGCGCAGGAGCGGCCTCGGCTCGCTGGGCCTGCTTGCCGCGCGGTTCCTGGCCGAGCGAGGCGCGCGCGACGTGGTCCTGATGGGCCGCACCCCGGTCCCGGCTCGGCAGTCCTGGGACGGGCTGCCCGAGGACCACCCGCAGTGGAGCCTCGTCGGCAAGCTCCCTGAGCTCGAATCGCTCGGCGCCAGGATTCACCTGGCCGCCGTCGACGTGGCCGACCCCGACCAGCTGCGGCAGTGGCGCAGCGCGCACCACGAAAGGACCTGCCGCCGATCGCCGGCGTCGCATCCCCGGCACGCCGACCGAGGACCGGAACTTCCAGGCCTGACTGTCCGTCAAGGCCGTGCGCGACATGGCCGCGAACTCCGACTCGGTCCAGTTCGGCCAGGATCAGGGGGGCGGCAGGGAGACCGGCTCGACGTCGTTGTCAGCGTCCCAGTCGCGGACCTCGGCATGCTTGAACCGCTCCTCAAGTGCCGGGTCGGGGGCTGAGTGGTCCGGAAACCCTCGTGCTCGGCCGGCCGCGCTCAGCGACACGGTCCGGCGGGCGCGTCCGGCGGGCGGCTCGTAGGTTGGAGATGCAGCGGTCGCGCTTGGAGAGATCGGCAGGGCACGCGCGTGACTACAGCGGAGATCGATTTCGAGGAGCTGTTCGACGCCGCACCGAACCCGTACCTGGTGCTGGACACCGACCTGGTGGTTCGCCATGCCAACCGGGCCTATCTCCAGGCCACCGGCAGGACCCGCGCGGAACTGGCCGGGCGGCACGTCCTGGAGGCGTTCCCGGACACACCTGGTGAGCCGGATGCGGCGCGTGAATTCGGCGCCTCACTCCAGCGCGTGCTGGACTCCCACGAGCCCGACATGGTGGCACCGCGGCGATTCGGCATTCCCGTCGCCGGCCGGCCGGGGGAGGTGGAGGAGCGCTGGTGGTGCGGGATGTCCAGCCCCGTCCTGGGGCCGGACGGCGCCGTGAAATGGATCATCACGCGCGCCGACGACGTCACCGAGCTGATGCATTCCCCCGTCATCCGTGAGCTCACCCCACCGCTGAGCAACCAGGCGACAGGGATCGCGGCCCAGGTGTATGCCCGGTCGCACGATCTGGAACGGCTGAACGAGCAGCTGCGCCAGGCGCATGCCCGCGAACGCGAGATCGCCGTCACCCTCCAGGAGGTCTTGCTCCGCTCGCCCGACCTGGACAGGCACCGGAACATCGCCGTGCGCTACCTGCCGGCCAGCGGATCGCTCAACGTGTGCGGCGACTGGTACGACGTGGTCGATCTGCCGCCGGACCGCTACGCCATCGCCGTCGGGGACGTCGTCGGCCACGGCCTTGAGGCCGCCGCCGTGATGGGCATGCTGCGCAGCGCCCTGAGCGCCGCCATCCGGGCCGTTCCCAGCCCCGCCCAGGCACTGGAGGTGCTGGGCCTGTACGCCCGGGCGGTGGACGGCGCGCTGGCCACCACCGTGGCCAAGGTGCTCGTCGACCCGCGCAGCCGGCTGATCATCTACAGCAACGCCGGCCACCCACCGCCGGTACTGCTCAGTCCGGACGGCAGCTGCCGACTGCTGGACCAAGCCACCGACCCGCCGCTCGGCGCCCGGCCGGAACATGTCCCCCGTCCCCAGGCCGGCCTGCCCTACACCCGAGGGGACACGCTCGTGCTCTACACCGACGGCCTCATCGAACGCCGCGGCGAGGACATCGACATCGGCCTGGCGCGGCTGATCGACGCTCTCGCCCAGTGCGGCACGCTCCCCGTGGAAGAACTCGCCGACGGACTGCTGGCCCACATGGGTGCCCCCGGCGGTGGCCGGGACGATATCGCCCTGGTCATCGCCCGCCTGTGAGCCGGTTTCGGCGGAATCCGTTTCCCTGTCAAAAAGTGAAATCGAAACGGAATCCTCGACTTTTTCATGGCGGGGGGTTCATTTAGTGTGGGCACATGGAAAAGGCAGTGGAGTTCTGCGTAGTGAAACGTGGTGACGCGCTCGGAAAGATCGCGGTTATGCACCGCCTGGCGCTGGAGAGGATTCTGGAGTGGAATCCCCAGATCGATGGTCCGGATGTCATACGCCCGCGGTCAGGACGCTGACGGCGCGCCGGGCCAAAAGTCGTGGGAGAGGCTGCGCGTGACCGCCGTCTACGAGTGACCGGCACCGTTCCGGGCCGGCCACCGCGGACCGCATGGCGCGCCCGGGCGAAAACCCGGATCGCGTATCTCGAAGCGCAGCTGGAACGCGAGAGCGTCCGGCCCTGTCCTGAAGACCGTATG
>NZ_DF968239.1:0-36307 GCF_001270025.1 Streptomyces azureus
CGCAGCGACGATCTGGATCAGCGGCCTCTTACGAAGCCCATTGATCACAACTAAAGACAGCCCCTAGTTCGGACCTGCTGAACGCGTCTGCCGACCGTACATGGAGCGTATTCCAGCAAGGAGCGAGCGGTGGTGGGTCCGTGAGTCGTTTTGCGCTGCTGAACATGCGGCAGCGGCCCGCCTGTATGGCGGGCCGCTGTCTCAACGAGTCGTTGTGCCTCAGCGTGAGGCACTCATGATGGGTCTGCCTATAGGGCTGCTCCGGTTTCCAGGCATGGCAGAAGGGTGTCACGCATCAGCGTCGCCTGGCAGCACGACCAACACCGAGTTGGCGGTGCCCGGGAGGTAGGTACGTCAGAACGCTCTCTCGGCATCGCAGGTTGTCGGCCCGTGCCGAAGGCCGAGGTCAGGAATGGCCATGGTGATGGCTGGAGCCACTGCCGATTCTGCCTGGCTTCTGGCCGGGGGCGACCACCACGAACTGACCCATCAGGCCCTGGTCCTCGTGGTACAGAACATGGCAGTGGTACATGTACGGGAATCCGGGGTCGCTGTGGTCGCGAAATCGCAGGGCGAGGCGGATCGGCACTCCGGGCGGGGTGTGGACGGTGTCCTTCCAACCCCCGAGTTCGGGCGACGGTGGCTTCCCGCCGACGGACAGGACCTGGAACTGAACATCGTGGACATGGAAGTTGTGCGGTACCGCGTCGATGGCGGTGACTTCCCAGACCTCGGTTGTGTCCCGTGGGGCGGTGAAGTCGATGCGTCTCATGTTCATGCTCTTGCCGTTGATGGAGAAGCTCGACAGCTCGAAGGTGCGGTCGACTTTCGTGCTCGTTGTGGCCAGTGCGGATGCTTCGGCCAGTCGCTGTGGCAGCTTGGGTGAGGGTGCCAGGCGGGACGCGGCCCGCAGCTGGAGGATGTCGAGGGTGTCGTCGCCGCCGTTGAAGCGACGGTCCCAGAGGTTCAGATCGAGGTCTGGGGGGAAGCTGCGCAGGACGGCCCGCTCACCGGGCTTCAGGGTGACCACGATCTCGGCGCGCTCGGCCGGGGAGAGTTGGATGCGCCGTGTCTCGTGCGGGGCGGGCAGTAGCCCGCCGTCGGTACCGACGAGTGCGAACGGCCGGTCGTCGGCGAAGCCGAACCGGTAGAAGCGGGCGTTGGAGGCGTTGAGCAGCCGCAGGCGGATCCGCTCGGTCGTGACCCGGTGGTACGGCCCGGTGGTGCCGTTGACACAGATCAGGTCGCCGAGGATGCCCACGCCGCTCATCCGGTGTGCGCTCGTGTCGAGCTGGTTGTCGCCGTCCAGCCGCTTGTCCTGCACGATGACCGGTATGTCGTCCACGCCGTAGCGGTTTGGCAGGGCGCCGCGGGCTGCGTCCCTCACAGCGCCGTCATCGTCATCGTCGAGTATGAACATGCCCGCCATGCCGCGGTAGACGTGTCGGGCGGTCTGCTCGTGCGGATGCGGGTGGTACCAGAGGGTGGCGGCCGGCTGGTCGATGGTCCAGGTCGGGGACCAGGTCCTGCCTGGGTCGACGCCCTGGTGCGGGCCGCCGTCCATCCGCGCGGGCAGATGCATTCCGTGCCAGTGCAGGCTCGTCGTCTCCGGCAGGTCGTTGTATAGGTTCACCGCTACCGTGTCGCCGCGGGCGGCCCGCAGGGTCGGACCGAGGTAGGGGGCGTTGAGCCCCCAGGTCTCGGTCGGACGACCGGGGCGCAGGCGGTGCTCCCCTTTGGCCGCGCGCAGGTGAAACACGCGTCGGCCCGAGGAGTCTCGACGGCCGATGTCCAGTGGCGGGATGGCGAGGCGGTTGGTGAACTCGACCTCTCCGGCGGCATCGATGTCTCCCGTCGTGTACATCCACCCCACCACCCCGCCCGTGGCCGCCGCGGCGGCTGCCACGGTGCCCCCTCCGGCCTTCAACAGGGTGCGTCGGCTCATACGGCGTGTCACGTCGTGCTCCCAGGGTCGTGCGGATGTCGTCGAATCGTGTGCGGTTTGTCGTGCGAAGGAGGGCTGTGGTGGCAACGGACCGATACGTCTCGGCGGGCGGCGGGACTTCACAGGTCCAGGACTATCCGGGGGCCGTGCGCCCTCGACACGCACGGGTAAATGACGTCCCTGCGGTCGCGCTCATGGGGCTGGAGGACGTCGTCGCGGTGGTCGGGCGCCCCGTCGAGCACCCGGGTCCCGCAGCTGCCGCAGACCCCGTCCGCGCAGGAGAAGTCCAGAGTGGGCTCGACCGTCTGAAGGGCGGTCAGCAGGCTGGTGCCCCCAGGCACCGCAACGATCCTGCCGCTGCGGGCGAGTTCGGCCTCGAAGGGTGTGTCCGGTCCCGTACCGGACCGTGTGGCGGCGGCGAATCGTTCCAGGTGCAGCTGCCCGTGGGGGCAGGCCGCGGGCATGGCTGCCGCGACCGCGTCCATCAGTGGGGCGGGCCCGCAGCAGTACACCGCGACGCCACGCGGCGTGTCGGCCAGGAGTCCGGTGAGGTCGGGGCGCGGATCGGTGTCCGAGGCCGATACGAAGACCCGGTCCGGGTGGTCGCGCAGGAGATCGTAGGCGTAGGCCATGGCCCGCCGTGATCCGCCCCGGTAGACCAGTCGCCAGTCGGCGCCCCGGGAGGCCAACTGGCGGATCATCGGCAGGAGCGGTGCGATGCCGATGCCGCCCGCGATGAACCGGTAGGACGGAGCGTCGGCGAGGGGGAAGTGGTTGCGGGGGCCACGCACTGCGACAGCCACGCCGGGGGCAAGGGCGTGCGCCTCGACGGAGCCGCCGCGGCCGCGCGGTTCGCGCAGTACCGCGATCCGGTAGAGGTCCCGCCGCTCGGGATCACCGCACAGCGAGTACTGGCGTACCGTCCCCGACGGCAGGACCAGATCGACATGGGCCCCCGGCTGCCAGGCCGGCAACTCCCCGCCGTCCGGGCGCCGCAGATCCAGTTCCACGACCTGCTCGGCGGCTCGGCGGACGGCGGCCACGATCACTGGCATCTGCGCTGCGGGGACCCGCTTCGCATTCGGGCCCGCGGATCGCGCAGCGGCGGCCCGGCGGCCCCAGCGGGTCCTGCCGCCGGGCTTGAAGACGGAGAGGAACACCCCGGTCCACAGCAGAAGGGTGAAGACCAGCAGGCAGACCGTCAGGGTGAGGCCCGTGCCGCCGGGCTCCTGGGAAGACTCTAGAACCTGGAGTTCCTTAATCCATTTGTGCTCGAAGAAGGCGGCGAACAGCGGCAGGCTCAGTGCGATGACGAACTTGAGCAGCACCCACCAGTGCCGGATCAGCCCCCACGGCGTGCCCACGGCGAGGACGACACCGGTAATCAGGGCCAGTGCCATGCTCGGGATGACCAGCATGAGGTCGAACAGGTGCATGATGTCGTACGCGGTACGCCGCGTTCCGTGGTCGTCGGCGGTCAGCCCCACGACGGACATGACCGCCATCGCGAGCGACAGTCCCAGCCAGCTGACGCTGAAGCCGATGTGCAGCATCAGCCAGACCTTGCGCGCCCTGCGCCCCAACTGCCCGAAGCGCGGCTTCATCAGCACTGCCAGCACCGCCGAGGCGAGCATTCCGCCCAGCGGCTCGTAGTTGCCGAAACTGAAGAGGAACTGCAGTGGGATGAAGGCGAGGTGAAAGACGATCAGTGTGCGGCGGGCGCGGGCCCCGGACGCCGGCCGTGCCAGCGCCCATCCGGCGACGGCCACCAGCGGCGCCGCCAGCAGGTACCCGGCCACACCTGCCGTCTGGAGCACGGGGAACGCGGGATCCGGGCGCAGGTACAGGACAATGGCTGCGACCAGGCAGAAGAGGGCAAAGACGCCTTGCGCCACCCGCAGCGCACCGCTGTTCCGCCGACGCGGGTCGACGTCCGGACCGGCGCCCGGCCCGGCGATCGGGCCGGGCGTCATGGCGTGCTCCGGGTGTTGCGCGGGGCTATGGGGATTCGTATGGGACATGGCCTCAGCGTCCGGCGTGCGGCACCCCCCCGCACATCGGCCGTTCCCCGCCCGCCGATCAGCGGAAAGGCGCAGACCGTACCCGTCCGCCTACAACTAAAGACTGACCCTGGCCGGTTCGAGGTCCGGTTAGGGTCGTGCGTCATGGAACTCAGTTCCCGGTACACGGCGGTCGTCGGACGCTTCCGCCTGGTCGTCGACGTCTTGGTCGCGGTTGGTGTGGCCGTCAGCACGGCTACTCGGGACGGTGGTTCGGCGAATTTCGCGTATGTCGACTATCCCGGCGGGCAGCCGCCGCTGTGGCTGGCAGCCTCACTTGGGCTGCTGGTCGGGGCAGCGGTCTGGCAGCGACGACGCCGCCCGGAGCTGCTGCTGGTCGCTGCTCTTGCCGCCTTCGTGGCCCTGTCGGCGTGGATCGTGCTGCTGCTCGCCCAGTTCACGCTGGCGGAGCGGACGGCCTCCTGGCGCAAGACGGCGGTCGCCACCACCGCCGTTCTGGCGGTGGTGATCGTCCCGGTCTGGCGGATGGGCGGCGCCGATGCCAGCGCCCCCATGGGCTTGGCGATCGGTGTCGTCCCGGCACTGATCGGGCTGTACGTGGGGACGCGCCGCGAGTTGCTGGCGGGACTGCGCGAGCGGGCCGAGCGCGCCGAGCGCGAGCAGCAGCAGCGGGTGGAGCGGGCACGCAGTGACGAGCGTGCCCAGATCGCCCGCGACATGCATGATGTCGTCACCCACAGGGTGTCGCTGATCGTGCTGCATGCCACGGCCCTGGAGGCGACCAAAGGCGACAACGCCGTCACCATCGGCCGGCAGATCGGCGCCATCGGACGCGAGGCACTGACCGAGCTCCGCTCGCTGGTGGGCGTGCTACGCGCCGACGAGGCGGCGCCGACCGCGCCGCAGCCCGGTCTGGCCGACCTGGAGGCGTTGACCGACGCCTCGCGCCGTGCGGGCACCCCGGTCACCCTGGAGACGGCCGATGCCACCGGAGCGGCGGCCCCGGCTCTGCCTGCCCTGGTCGAGCACGCCGTCTACCGCGTGGTCCAGGAGGCCCTGAGCAACGTCCGCAAACACGCGGCAGGCGCCAGGACCCGTGTCCGGATCTCCTCCACCCCGCAGTTGCTGCACCTGACGGTGACCAATGAGCAGGGCGCCGCCGGGCCCGAGCACGGCCTGCCAAGCGGCGGACATGGCCTGCTCGGCATCGCCGAGCGGATCCGTCTCCTGGGCGGCGCCTTGGAAGCCCGGCCGACCCCCGAGGGAGGATTCGAGATCTCCGCGCAGGTCCCGCTCGATCCGAACGCGGTCAGGACGGAGACAGTCCGATGAGCGGGAGCGACCCGACACGGGTGCTGATCGTGGACGACGAGTGGATGGTGCGCTCGATGCTGCGCACCATCATGGAGTCCGCACCCGATCTGACAGTGGTGGGCGAGGCCGCCGACGGCGCCGCCGCGCAGCGCATGGCAGCGGCCCTGCGGCCCGACGTGGTCCTCATGGACATCCGCATGCCGGGGGCCGACGGGCTGACCGCCACCGAGCGGATCACACAGGCCGCCGCCGCCCCGCGCGTCGTGGTCCTCACCACCTTCGACCTGGACGACTACGTGCGCGCGGCGATCCGCAACGGCGCCGTGGGCTTTCTCCTCAAGGACGCCTCGGCGGAGGAGATGATCAACGGGGTGCGCAGCGCCGCTCGCGGCGACGCGATGCTCGCGCCGCGGGTGACCCGTCGGCTGCTGCGGCACTTCGCGGCCGACGATGCGCGCGATACGCGGGACGACCGCCGCAGGACAAAGGCCCGGGAACAGCTCCAGGTGCTGACGGCCAAGGAGCACGAGGTGCTCGCGGAACTGGGCGGCGGATTGTCCAACACCGACATCGCCGCCGCCCTCGGGATGAGCGAGGCGACGGTGAAGACCCATGTCAGCCGGATCCTCACCAAGCTCTCCTGCACCAATCGCGTCCAGGCGGCCATCCTCGCCTACCACGCCGGACTCCTCGATTGAGGCTTGATCGATGAGGCTTGACGGAGCAGGCCGCCACCACGGCCACCGTCGCCCACCTCAGGCGCGGCTCGACGACCCCCGACCCAGGGCAGCCCCGCCGGCGGCGCCTTCCAACCCCGAGTCCACCCCCTCCCCCACACCTGGGGCCCCCTCCACGCGAACGTCCCACACCACGATCGTTTTCGGCTTGCGGTTCGTATTGCCGTCGAGGTCGATGAACCTGCGTCGGTTCAGGCCGAGGTGTGTGAGCAGCTTGGTGACGGTGCGGCCACTGACCATCACGCCGGTGTCGTTGAGTGGCCGACGTCACGGATCACATTCGAATGTGATCCGTGACGTCGGCCACTTGTGCTCCCGTCGCATCGCCTCGATTCGCTGCGTGATGTCGGCGCTGGTCGCGCTCGGCTGATGGTGGCGCGTCGAGGACCGGTCGAGCAGGCCGATGTCGCCGTGCTTACGCCAGCGGTTCACCCACTTGGACGCGCATGCGCGGGAGATGCCCATCTCCGCGGCGACGTGCGCAATCGGACGGGTCTTGCAGCGTTCGATGAACCGGCGGCAGCCTTCCACGGAGAGGGGCGCGTTGGCATGGGTCATAGTTTGCCCACGAAGAAGCTGGTGCTGGCGACTGCGAGTAGCAGGTAGCCGCCCGGGAAGGCGATGTTATAGAAGGCACGTGCACGACCTGTCGGGCCAAGCTCGTTGGACGACGCATGAGCATCCCATCGCCCGACGCCCCCGCCTCCATACTGCCGGTGGTCCTCACCGACAGGAGCACCGCGGGCTGTCCGCCGGTGGCTATGCGCCGGGGCCGGTGCCGTCCTCTTCCTCGTGCTGCGCGAGGGTCTTCTGCAGGCGGGCCGCGAGGTCCTGGAAGTGAGGCGTCAGCGCGCGTTCCATCACCGTCTCGCCGCGCTCGGCTCGGATACGGGCCTCTTCCTCGTCGGACGAAGAGCTTCGGGCCCTGCCGCTGCCCACAGCGCGCGCCATCGAGCTGATCGCGTTCATCCCGGCCTCCGCCGTCGACCCGCTCCGTATCGGCCCCGGCTACTACCTCCAGCCGCAGGGCGCCGCGGCCGCCAAGCTGTACCTGGTGCTGCGGCTCGCCCTGGAGCGGGCTTCACGGGTCGCTGTCGTACGGTTCGCGTGGCACGGCCGTGAGCGGCTCGGTCTGCTCCGGGTCCGTGCCGATGTGATCGCGTTGCACGGCTTGTTGTGGCCGGACGAAATCCGCGACCCCGCCGCCGTGGTGCCCCCGCCGGTCATCTGGACGAAGACGAGATCGGGGAAGCCGTGGCGCTCATCGAGGCCATGACCCGCGACGACCCCACAGGCCCCGAGTTCACCGACCACTACAGCGAGGCGCTGCACGAGGTGACCGAGGCCAAGCGGGAAGACCGCCCACTGCCGCAGGCCCCGGAGCTGGAGGCGCGGCCGGGTCAGCTGGTGGATCTGATGGCCGCGCTGCAGGAGTCGGTCGACAAGGCCCGGGCGGCCGGGCGAGACGGGTGACGCGGACCCGCAGGAGGCGCCGGCCAAACCGGCGAAGAAGACCGCGGTGAGGAAGATGCCGGGGAAGGCGACCGCCCGGGTGGCGTCCTCGAGGGACGCCGCCCGATCGGGCGTAGGCGAGGTACACCAGCACGCTGACCTGCCCTGGTCGGGCCCGTGGTCGGGGCGTCCCGGGTCGTGGTCGGCCTGCCGGGTGTCCAGGGGCTGTCCGGGCGATCATGTGCGGCGCCAAATGACGAGGGCTGCGGCGGTGCCGAGGAAGACGTAGCCGCGCTTTCGTAGCGGGTGGCCACGGCACGAGCGGTGACGGCCCCGCCGACTCCTACCGTGTGCGTCAGACCGTGTACGAGCGAGCCCCGGTCCCGGCAAGCCTGCCGCCCTCCACGATGAGGTACTCCTGACGGATCGGGCGGTCGTCGAACCAGCACTCCAGGATTTCCCGGACGCCTGCCGCGTACCTGGCCTGCGCGGAGAGCGTCGAACCGGACACGTGCGGTGTCATGCCCTCGTGCGGCATGCTACGCCAGGGGTGGTCCTCTTCCGGCGGCTCGGGGTACCAGACGTCACCGGCGTAGCCCGCCAGATGGCCTCGTTCCAAAGCGCGTACCACGGCGTCCCGGTCGACGATCAGCGCACGGGCTGTGTTGACGATGTACGACCCGCGTTTCATGGTCGCGAGCATCTCGTCGTCGAAGAGGTTCACCGTCTTGGCGTGAAGCGGCGCGTGGATGGAGAGCACGTCGACGGCAGCCGCCAGGGACCGGGCATCCGCATGCCAGGTCAGCCCCAGCTCCCGCTCGAGGTCCGGTGGCAGCCTGTGCACGTCGTTGTAGTGCAGCTTCACATCGAACGGCTTCAGCCGGCGGAGCACTGCCAGGCCGATCCGTCCGGCGCCGAAGACGCCAACGTCCATGCCCTCCAGGTCGTAGTTCCGCGAGACGCTGTCGGCCACGTGCCAGCCTCGTCGGGCGGTGACCCACTCGTGGGCGGGCAGATAGTTGTGGACGAGAGCGAGGATCTGCATGACCGCGTGCTCCGCCACGCTGATGCTGTTGCTGTAGGTAACCTCCGCGACGGTGATGTCGTGCTCGATGGCGCTCGGAAGGTCCACGTGGTCCGAACCGATCCCGGCTGTGATCGACAGCTTTAGACGCGGGGCGCGCCGGATCCGGTCAGGGGTGAGATAGGCGGGCCAAAACGGCTGCGAGATCACCACATCGGCGCCGGGGAGTTCGCGGTCCAGCACGGAATCGGGCCCCTCTTTGTCGGGGGTGACGACCAGTGTGTGGCCCCGTTCCTCCAGGAACGTGCGCAGACCGAGTTCGCCGGAGACGCAGCCGACCAGCTCACCCGGCTTGAAGCCGATGCTCCGGGGGGTGGGCGCCGTCTGCCCTCCGGGGTAGCCGCTGATGACAGGGATCTCGTCTCGGGCATACCTGGGCGGGTAGCCGTCAACGGGATCCGGATAGAGAACCGTGAGTATCTTTGCCATGGCCGTACTCCCGCCAAGGCCAGCCACACGCGTGGCCCGGTAACCGCGCATTCGCTCCGGCCGACCTTCCTGTCCAGCGCCGAGTGCCCGGGCCCGCCGCACAACAAACGAGCCCGAACACGCTGATCACCGCGCCGTCCCACTGCGGAGGGACCGAAGGCCGCAAGACCGCGGTCAGCGCGCGGTGACCACCTGAAGCCGACCGATCCCCCACCATGCCCAGCCAACGCACCAACCGGTTACGGGAAAACCTTTAGGTTCAGCGTCGCCCCGCCAGCCAGACCAAGCTGCCCGCGATCACGAGGGCAATACCCTCGACGATCAGCACGCGGGCAACGCTCCAACTTGTCCACGCTGACACCGCGAAGGCCAGACCTGCAAGAAGCATGGTGGCGAGAATCAGGACTGAGGGCCTCACCTGGGGCCCGTGCTGTGGCGGGATCAGGTCAGACCGGACGCTTCGACCCGCTTGCGTGTATCGTCCGGTCCGTAAAACAGCCAGGGGTTGATTACATTTCCGCCCGCCGAGTCCGCAATGGCGCGATGTTTCACCTTTTTGACCTCTGGCGAGCGATCGCCATGACCGTGAGTGCAATTCCGCCGATGCTTGCCAGCACTCCGGCACCTATGAGCACATAGTTCTGACTCAGAGTGCCCAAGATGATGCAGAACACTCCGAACGCAGTACCGATCACTACGAACAATGTCAGCTTCTTAGCTGGGCTGATGGACATGGCACTCTTCTCTTTGATGTCCGTGAACGTTTTCGTTTTGTCCGTGCAGAAGTTGTTGTGCTCGCATTTTCGGGTGGCAGCGCCCGAACAGGAGCTACCACCCGAAGGCTCTTCCTCTTGAGTTCTGTTACATCAGTGCGCGACCGTTCTGGTCATCTTGTTACCCATAGGAGATGATGTCTGCTCCTATCAGGGCCGCCCCTGCACCCGCACCGCAGGCGAGAACCCCGGCCGCCACACCACCTGGCGCTCCGAAGAATCCAGTTGCTGCTGTAAGGATGCCGGTTTCACCGGCTGCGCCGATACCAGCCAGGCATCCAGTGGCGGCGCTGAAGATCTTCTCACCCACATCGAGAGCATCCGAGAAGCTGAAAAGGCCGGTCGGATCACTGTTGTTGATGAAGTCGCCTGCCGCGTAAAGGAACCGGTTGGACTCCTGCCCCGACGGGTCCGGTTGAGTGAAGCGGCCAAGGGCCGGGTCGTAGTAACGGTGGCCCATCTTGTACAGGCCGGTCGGATCCAGGTGGGCGCCGGTGTAGCGGTGCGGCTGGGGGGTGGCTTCGGTGGTGGTGCCGCGGGGCAGGCCGGTGGGGCCGTAGGCGTAGGTGTGGGTGCGCTTGCCGGTGTCGTCTGCGAGGCCGAGGACGTTGCCGGTGGCGTCGGTGAGGTAGTAGTAGGACTTCCCCCCAGTCGTCATGGAGTTCAAGGTGCCCGCCGGTTCGCGGATGAATCCGGTGTCGACGCCGTTCGTCGTCGTGGACGCCAGGCCGAGTGCGGTGTGGTGGAACCAGGTCGAACCCAGCTTCGTGCGCTCGGAGTTGTCCGTGCCCGCGTGGACCAGGTCGTAGGTCTTGCCGCCCGCGGTGATGCCGGAGAGCTGGCTGTGGTCCGTCCAGGTCTCGTCGGTGCGGGCGGTGGTGCTCGCTGCGCCGGTTTCGTTGCCGAGCTTGTCGTAGGACCAGCCCGTGGTGGAGCCGTTCTTCGCGGTCAGTTCGGAGGCGTCGTCGTAGGAGTAGGTGGTGCCGCCGGGGCAGGCGCTCTTGCTGCCGTCCTGGGAGGTGAGGTTGCCCGCCTTGTCCCAGCAGTACAGCCACGACGCCTTCCGCGCGCCCGCGGGATCGGCTTCCAGGGCGTAGCGCAGGCGGTCCTGGGAGTCGTAGTCGTAGGTGGTCTTGTACTTGGTGAGGTTGTCGGTGCGGGTGCGGATCTTGGTGGTGTCCTTGCCCGCGGAGTTCTTGTAGCTGTAGGCCAGGTCGATCAGCGTCGTCGTCCCGGATGTGGTTTTGACGGCTTCGGGGCGGCCGTTGTCGTCGATGCCGACGGCTTGGGTGGTGCCGCCGGGGTAGACGGTCTTGGTGCGCTTGTCGTTTTTGTTGTAGTCGAAGTCGGTCTTCTTGCCGTCCGGGGCGGTCAGGTAATCCAGGCGGCCGGCTTTGTCCCAGGTGTAGTCGGTCTTGCCGGTCGGATCGGTGTAGTAGTCGACGTCGCCGCCCGGGGTGTAGGCGAGGGCGGTCTGGGCGCCGTTCTGCAGGGTGCGGACGCTTTCGCGGTTGAGCTTGTCGTAGTCCCAGCCCGTGGTGCCGGAGGCGTCGGTGCGGGATTTGACGTTGCCGTCGCCGTCGTAGGAGTAGGTGACCGTGGCGTTGGTGGAGGACACCTTCGTCACGCGGTCGCGGTTGTCGTATGTGTAGACGGTTTTGATGCCGCGTCCGTCGGTGACGGTCTCCACCCGGCCGAGTGCGTCGTAGGTGTACTCCGTTTTGCCCAGCGGAGCCGGCGGGGTGACCGTCTTGAGGTTGCCCTTGGCGTCGTACTCGAAGGAGGTGACCTTGCTGTTGCCGTCCTTCGCGGTGCAGCGCTGGCCTTCGAAGCCGCCGCAGGTCGGGGTGTCCTTGTTGTAGGTGTACTCGCGGATCGCGCCGGCGGTACCGGTCGTGGTCACCGACATGGTGTTGCCGTTGGTGTCGTACTTGAAGGTGTCCTTGCGGCCGTCCGCGCTGGTGAAGTCGTTCGGCAGATCAGTGCCGGCGATCGTCTGGTATTCCGTCACGGAAGCCGTCGCCCCCAGCGGGAGCCGCTGGGAGATGGCGTTGTTGCGGTCGTCCCAGCCGTAGGTGGTGGTGTTGCCGCCCGTGCCGTCCGTTCCCGAGCCCATCGCGTCGATGGCGGTCTGAAGAAGATGGTTGGTGTACTTCGAGTGGCGGGAGTGTCCCAGGGGGTCGGTGACCTTGGTGACCTCACCGTCCGCGTTGTGCAGGTACTTGGTGGCATCCCCGTCGGGGTCGGTCACCGTGGTGGTGCCCGCGTCGGACGGGGTGGCGGCCGTGTAGTCGTAGCGCCACGTCGGACCCGTGTGGCCAGCGCTCGAGGACTCGGTGGCGCGCTGCATGGAGGAGACGCGGTTGTGGGCGTCATAGGTGAACAGCGTGACGGTGCCCTCGGGAGTGGTCACCTTGGTCAGCCGGCGTGAGGAGTCGTACTCGTAGGCGGTGGCCTTGCCGTCGGTGTCGGTGACCTTCGCCAGGTTGCCAGCCGCGTCCAGGCCGAACACGGCCGTGCGGCCGGTGTGGTCCTTGGCCTGCCACTGGCTGGGGTCCGTCTTGACCAGGTCGACCCAACGACCCGAGCGGGTCTCGATGAGCTTGAAGCCCTTGTGCTCACTGCCCTCGTCGTGCTGGTCGACGGTGATCACGCCGTCGTTCTTGTCCGTGACCTTCGTCAGCGTGCCGTGCTCGTTGAAGGTGTCACGGGTGCCCGACTTGCGGTCGGTCAGGGTGTAGGTGCCGTCCTCGTTCCTCTTCAAGTCCTTGGAGTAGCCCGTCGGCGTGGTGTAGCCGCCAGTGCTCGTCTCCTTGAACCGCAGCGTGTTGCCGGTGGCGTCGAAGACGACCACCTCCCCGTCACCGACCTGGAGGTAGCGCTCGTAGGCCTGCCACCAGCGCTGCGACACCTTCCCCCACGGCGCCTCGAGGGAGTTGTACGTCCGGGTGAGCTGGAGCTTTTGGCCGACACCGGCGATATCGAAGTCGGTCGCGGCGAGCATCAGGTTGCCGTTGGAGACGTTCACCCGCGCCACCAACGCATCATTCAGACGCGTGTCGATGACACGGTGCCAGGGCACATCGCCCTGCCCCTCCGGGGTGTAGGTCGTGGCCTCGGCAGCGGCCACCGCACGCTGGGCACCGGCCTTACCGCTCGTACGGGCCTGCTGCGCAGCCCGCCAGGCGGCGACCTCCGCCGACGGCTTGGCCTCTGCCTCCGACTTCGGCGCCTGCACCGGCCCGGCCGGCGTCACGGGAGCCTCCACCTTCGTCGGCCGCGTCCACGGACTGGCCGGCTCCGGTAACTCCGACTTCGGCGTCACCGCCAGCCCCGGTGCCGCAGTGACCACCAGCGCGACAGTCGTGATGGCAGAGACGAGAACGGTTCTGTGCGTTCTTCGGGCACGCCGCAGCGACGTGCTTCCAGCACGTGAATGCATCAGCTTCCCCCACAGGAAGTCAGACAGACAGTCAGAACCGGTGACCCATTCGGTCACCTCGGCCACACAAGCTGTCACGAGACGCACATAAACCGACGAGCCGTGCCCCGCAACATCCGTCTCATGCGGGCCGGAATCAGCCCCACCACTTCAACTGGGCGAATGCGGACACTGTGGAGTAACCCGTGACTACCCAAAGGGGGAATTGTCCATTCCGTTACCAATCCAGGCGGGCACACTGACCGAAATCCTTCGACTGCATCTAAATCAGCGCATCTCGTGCTACTACTGACTGCTTTTCGGTCAAGTTCAGACTTAGCTGGGATATGCGCAGAGAGCGCTTACCGGCCCTTGGATGCGAAACCGCACCGGCACAACTTGTCTCAGAGCCAGCGCACAGCAAGCGGGGTTGCTGGGAAAGCCGAGCTGCTGGACGGACAGGCGTCGGTCGTCGCTGGCCTTCCGGGGCTGTTGGGGATCGCGGACGACGACTGGATCGCGCAGGGAACGGCGGATTTCCTGCGTGCCGGGGTTGGGCACCCCGCCTTCCGGCTGGTCAAGTAGCCGAGGCGGACCTGCCAGGTGCGCACGACGTCGTGGAGCGGGCTGAGGCTGTAGCTGAGCCGGGAATCCGGTCAGCTTCGCAGTCGCCTGGATCAGATGACATCGCACTTCTCAAGCGGAGTCGTCCTCGCCTGCGGTACACCCTCGGCCCCCCTCCGGAGCACGATCGAGTAGCAGCGATAGGCCCGGGAGTACGACACGCCGAACATGCTGGTGTCCTCGTACTCCCCGAAGAAGCGGACGGTGGTGGTCAGCGAGCCTCCCGACCGCGCGTAAGAGATGAGCCTGCCGTCGTGCCGCTCGGCGATGCCGCGCACGGCTTCCCGGCCGGGAAAGCCGTCCGGGACCGCCGCCACGTCACGCGCGTACGACCGGGCCAGGGCGGCTGTCCTGTCCAGGGCTCTTGCCTCGTTTCGGTCGTTCGCACGTTCCTGGCGGTAGAGCATGACCATGAGAACCGAGGCCACGATCAGCACCGCCACGATGGGCACCATGACGGCGGCGAGACACCCTGGGGACGGCACCGTGACGCGGTCGTGCCGCGCCACGGTGCCGTGATCGGACATACTCGCGCTCACCGGTCCTGTCGTGTGGCGGCTGCCAGAGGGCCGGCCGTCATGAACGCTTGCGCGTAGGCGCTGGTCCCCGGTCTGGTTCGGGTGGTAGCTCGCTTGCGCATGAAGATGTCCTCTGTCGGAGATGCGGACAGGTGAGAGAGGAAAGAGGCTCAGTTGCCCAGGGTCGTGCCGAACGCCGGGGCGCCCGAGGTGGAGACGCCGGTGGCGGACGGGCCGAACACCGAACCGTTCGTCAGGCCCTTGAAGAACCAGACCGCGCCGTCGCCCCCGTCCTCGCCCGGGCCCGCGACCGTGAGGTCCGCCTTGCCGTCCTTGACCGTGTCGGCGAGCAGGACGCGGCCGCCGAAGCGGTCGTTGTCCTCCGAGGTGCCGGGGACGCCTGACGTGGACTGGGAGAGGGTGAGCGCGCCGGTCGCCGAGAATCCGGTCTTGCTGCCGTAGAGGATCGTCACCGTGCCGGTGTCCTCTGAGTTGCCGAAGGACTCGTAGGTCGCCCCGACCGCGAGGTCCGCGTGTCCGTCGCCGTTGATGTCGCCGAGCGAGACACCTCCGCCGAAGCCATCGCCGGACTCCGAGGTGCCAGGGACGCCCGTCGTGGCCTGGGTGTATGAGGCGGTCTTGCGGGTCTCGGTGAACTGGGCCTCCGGAGCGCCGTACACGAGGGTGACCTTGCCGCCGAGTGCGCCCGAGGGATCGGCCGCGCTCTCCCGGTGGTTGCCGGCCACGACGTCGGCGTAACCGTCCTTGTTGACGTCGGCGACCCAGGAGACGTAGCCGCCCGGGAGGTACTCCAGCCAGTCGGTGAAGTTGGTGATCCGGCCGTCGGCCCAGGCCGTGATCGCGTCGTCGGTGCCCTTGGCACGACCGTGGACGATGAGACTATCGAAGCCGGCGCCCAGCACGTCGCCCGAGGACAGGTACTCGACGCCGTACGTGTCGTCGAACGGCCGCGACCCGTGGCCCATGCCCGCGGACGTGGAACCGCTCATATGGTCGCCGGACCGGGCGAACGGGCCCTTCATGATCTGGATGTTGGAGTTCCCTGTGGCGCCCACCGCGACGTCGTCGTCCCCGTCGCCGTCGAAGTCCCCGGCCGTCAGGGCCTGTCCGTAGTGGTCGCGGTCGTTGGAGATGATGTTCTCGACGGTCGAGGCGCCGGACAGCCCCGCCGAGCCGCCCCAGACGATCACGACCGTGCCGTCGTCGGGATCGGGATTGACCTCGTAGCCGATGTCCTCGCCCGGGGCGCCGACGACCAGGTCCGCGTAGCCGTCGCAGTCCAGGTCAGCCGACGTGACCGCCTTGCCGAAGGCGTCCGAGGTCTCCGCGCTGCCGGGGACACCGGTCGAGTTCTGCGTGATGGTCTGGTACTTCGTCGTCCTCAGGCCGGTGGACGAGCCGTAGACGACGGACACCGCCCCCGCCTTCGTCTTGCCGCCGACCGTGGCACCCGGCGCGCCGACCGCGAGATCGCGGTACCCGTCGCCGTTGAAGTCATACGGAGCCGCTGGGGTCGCCGCGTGGGCGGCAGGAACCGCCAGGGCGAGCGGAGTCAGGCCGGAGGCGAGGAGGCAAGCGGCCATCAGGAACGGGCGTGTGCGCAAGACGTCTCCAGGAGGGAGGAGGGCCCGCGCCGAGTGGGACGCGGGCCCAACTGCCGTAAGGGTGTGCGAGCAGGAGACCACTGGAGGGGCGGGAGGGTTGTACGGGAGTTCGGTGGACTTTTGAGGTGTGGGGCTGGTGTGGCGTTATCCCGGCCTGCCCCCGGCCCGCGTGACCGGATCGGCCGCTACTGACCCATCCCCTCGATGGTCGCCCAGTCCACGGTCGTGATGCCTGCCGTCGTGATGCCCGCGTTGGAGCCCAGCAGCCGCAGGTTGCCGCCCATGTGGCCCACCACGTACAGGTCGGCGTAGCCGTCCCGGTTGCCGTCGCGCAGGCGCACCATCGTACCGAAGTGGTCGATCTCCGAGATGTCGCTTGGCCGGTGTCGTTCGACTGCTGCCCCTGGGTGGCTGGGGTGCTGCTCTTACTGCTGGAGAGCAGACCAGTCCCTGGTCGGAGCCTTCGCTTTTCACATGGGCGGGTCAGGGCGGGGCACCCGTACATCCGTCCACTAGCGAAGGGAACCGATCATGGTGGTCGCCGCCGTCATCGCCGTGTGTGTGGTCCTGGCCGTCCTGGCCTTCCTCGTCCCCCGTCTCTCCCGCCATCCCGAACGCGGCACGCAACGTACGCTCGGTGCCGGGGCGCGGGCCGGTGGCCAGGCGCCCGGCATTCTGGGCCGGCTCTTCAGCAAGCCCTTCCACACCAGTTCGCGCGCGGTGAGCCGCAGCGGTTCGGCAGGCCGCCGCTCCCGCGGCCGCATGCCCTTCTGACCGACGGGCGGGCCGAACGGAGGCCTGGCGATGAACGCCGAAGACGCGGACAGGCTGCTGGACGGACTGACTGTGGATGCCCGTCGGCGAGAGCAGCCGATCGTGCTGGACGAAGACGGACGTCCCATCCGGACCTGGCAGGAGAACTATCCGTACGACCGCAAGGTGGGCCGCAAGGAGTACGAGCGGACCAAGCGCATCCTGCAGATCGAGTTGCTCAAACTCCAGCGGTGGGTCAAGAACACCGGCGCCCGTGTGGTCGTCGTGTGCGAGGGACGTGACGCGGCGGGCAAGGGCGGCACGATCCAGCGGCTCACCGAGCGGCTCAACCCTCGCGGCGCACGCGTGGTCGCCCTGGACAAGCCCACCGAACGCGAGGCGGGCCAGTGGTACTTCCAGCGGTACATCGCGCATCTGCCGACGGCCGGGGAGATCGTCTTCTTTGACCGCTCCTGGTACAACCGAGCCGGCGTGGAGCGCGTGATGGGGTACTGCTCCAAGGACGAGTACGAGCTGTTCTTCGACCAGTGCCCGGCCTTCGAGCGGATGCTGGTCGACGACGGCATCCTGCTGGTGAAGTTTTGGTTCTCCGTATCCCGCTCCGAGCAGCGCACGCGCTTCGCGATCCGGCAGGTCGACCCGGTGCGACAGTGGAAGCTCTCTCCCACCGACCTGGCCTCGCTGGACCTCTGGGACGACTACACCGAGGCGAAGGTCGACATGTTCCGCGCCACGGACACCCCACACGCCTCCTGGACCGTCGTCAAGAGCAACGACAAGCGGCGCGCCCGGCTGGAGACCATGCGCAGTCTGCTGTCGCGCATCGACTACGCCAGCAAGGACCGCGAGGCGATCGGCACACCCGACCCCCTCATCGTCGGCGCCGCCGACACCCTTCTGGAGCCCGGTGAGGAGGACACCACACTGTCACCCACTCCGCTGTCCTCCGACGCCGAAGGGCCCGGCAAGCACCCAGGGACTGACTGACACTCACGAGCCCCTCCCGCCCATCCAATGGGGCCCGGGCCTGCGTCATCGCTGCGCGGAGGCGCGCCTTTCCGTGCGATGGTCGTAGTGCGCCCACATGGTCACCGCCACCACGGCAGTGAGCCCGACCGCCAGGACCCTCGCTGCGCCACTGGTCACGAGGCGACCAGCCCGGTGAGCCCCGCTCCGCACAGCATGATCACCCGGCTGATGAAGCGGTACTGGGGCTGCTGGGGATCCTCCCGGTCCTTGAGGTCGTGCAGGGCGTCACGAGCCGGATATGCGGAACCGCGCCGGGCGCGGGCGCGGTATGTCAGTCCGTAACTGATCAGCGCGTACAGCGCGAGAGCGCCCAGCCCCAGAGCCAGAGGTAAGGATCATCACTCGGTCCTCGTGCCAGACACACGACACCTCTCCTCCAGAGGCGGGCTTCACCGGTGAGCAGAAGTCAACCGCTGTTGCCACCATGCCGGTCGGTGCTGGCATCGGTATCGGCGGGACGGAAGCATGCCGTCACCGTTTTGCCGTGCCGCTGGCACCTCATCCCCCACTCATCGGCGAGCTTCCGCACGATTGCTACTCCGCGGCCGGAGACTTCCCCCGGCTGTGGTTCGCGCTGGCGCGGCAGCGTCGGGTCCTCGTCGTGGACGCTCACATGGAGGCAGTCGCCGTCCCACGTGAGGACCAAGTGCGCGTCGCTGTGCGCGTGGATGTGCGCATTGGTGATCAGCTCGGACACAGCCAGCACGATGGTGTCCACCGTGTTCGGCTCGGCAGCGGCCCAGGGCAGGGACTCGAGACGCCTGCGTGTCCACTCCCGTCCGGCGCGCACTCCCTCGGACATGGGAAACGAGTGCGCCCATCCCATCGCCTTCACCGCCACTGCCCCGACATCCTCTCCTTCGTCCCCCACACAAGTTTGTGATGAATCGTCTACCCGGCATCCGCCTTAACAGCCATGAAGAACGCCCCTCCATGCCCGCAATCGCCACCTCGGAATGTCCATCGCGGCTTGGACACGTTGCTGCGCTTGCTGGCGTTCCCGTCTGGAGTGCGGTAGATCGGCGGCGGCCTGGCGAGGAGCCGGAGCTGGGTGTGAGCGGCGATGACGATCCACGTCCAGCGGTCTCCGGGCCTCGGGGGTGCGGATCTTCGGGCGGGTCCAGCCCAGGGTCTGCTTCATCAGCCGGCGTGTGCTCGAGGTCGAACCTTTTCGAAGGAGCCGGTGCCGACGCATCCTCAAGGACACCTGACCACAGACACGAACAGGCCCAGCCTCCCGGCGATCTCGCTCCGGGCCCTACAAGATGGTCTTGGGCTGCCCAGCCGCGGGAAGGCCCAGCGGCAGCCGATTTGCGCGGCTCTATGGCCGGCCACCTGACCCCCACACCCCCAGGGAGCACCCCCATGGCAGTGATGACGGACGCGCTCGTACCGGCGTTGGAGGATGTCCGCGAGGCGCATGAGGCGGTCATCGACCGGTTCAGGGCGGATGTGACGATCACGCCGCCCGGCCCCTACCGGCAGATGCTCGAGCGCCAGGTGGACGACGTCCAGAACAGCGTTCAGCGCATCGAGCATCAGGTGCGCGAGCTGCGGCCCCGCAGCGGGCTTGTCGGGGACACCGTGGAAATCGCGCGGTCCATCTCACGCAGCGCCGTGCGCACCGCCATGCTGCCGCTGTCCATCGGATCCACGTTCGCGACGGAGATGCTGCGCGGCCGGTGGCCGAACGAGGAGCGGCGGCTGCTGAGGAATGCCGAGGACGAGTACGCGGTCACCGCCCGAGCCCTGGCAGCCTGCCGGGCCGGCCAGAGCATCGCCGAAGAGGCCCGTGACCAGGCCACCGCCGACCTGCTCGCCGCGCTGGGCCGCCAGAACGAGGAACTCCTCGAACGACTTGAGGACAGCGTCGCCGATCACGCACGGGCCGTGGCCGCCGCGGCTAACGGCTTTCGCGTGGAGAACGGCGGCGGCCTGGCCGACGCGGCCGCGCGCGCCGTGCGGACCGCAGCCGACCGGGTGCAAGACGTCGCCCAGAGCAGCGGCCGGCGAGCCAGGGGCGCGGCCGAGGGCGCCGTGCGAGAGATGCCCGACGCCACCCGCATGGCCGAAGAGGTCCAGGGAGCGGTGACCCGGGAACAGGAACTGCCGATCCCCCGCTTCAGCCAGCTCAGCGTCGACGACATCAAGCGACAGCTGCGCTCACTGCCCCAGTCGGACCTGACGGTCATCGAGGGATACGAACGCACCCACGCCAACCGGCCCGGAGTCCTGGACGCCATCGAGCAGCTGCGCGGCAGTGAACCCTGGGACGGCTACGACACCATGAACCCCGACAAGATCACCGCCCAGTTGCAGAACGTCCCCTCCAGCGTCGCCCGCCAGGTCCTGGAGTACGAGCGGCGCCACCGCCAGCGCCAGGAGGTCATCTCCGCCGCCGAAACACGCACCACTCCGTGAACCAAACGGGCGAACGTGCCGGCCCTGCCGCCGTCATCACCCTTTCAGCCCACGCCGCCCCTTCCCACGGCACCCGCCTTGACACCACCAGCAGCGCCAGGAGGTCATCTCCGCCGCTGAAGCACGCGCCGCCCAGTGAACCAAGCGGGTGAGCGTGCTGCGGTCGGCGGGTGAATGCAGGCAGCCCCTCGCCCGGCAGGCCGCGCACTGGGGGCATCATGAGCAGGCAGCTGGAGCGTGACCCTCACCCAGGCTCCACGGGCATGATGAGGTCCTGGAGCCGAACTCTCCGTCAGGCTCCAGGACCTCTCGCCAGCCGGGCGTCACTCTCCGGCTGTGGCACCTGGTGCGCAGCGAACGCGCCGGTAACCGCCCCTCGGTGCGCACCTGGTGCGCAATCGCGGATCCGCCTGGCGCGCCTGGTGCGCAGGCTCCGGGTCGGGCGCGCA
The DNA here is from genome assembly GCF_001270025.1 of Streptomyces azureus. Lineage (NCBI taxonomy): Bacteria > Bacillati > Actinomycetota > Actinomycetes > Kitasatosporales > Streptomycetaceae > Streptomyces > Streptomyces azureus. The sequence goes on from NZ_DF968239.1 coordinate 20,617, forward strand.
GAGGGCTTGGCAAGGTGCGCAGGGTCGTCGAGCGTGCCTTCGCCTGGCTGCACCAGTTCAAACGGCTCCGCGTCCGCTACGAACGACGTGCCGACATCACCCATGGGTTGTAAACCCGGCGTGCAGCATCATCTGCCTTCGAAAGCTCCGCTCCGCGGCGAGAAACCGTCAGTCAGGGAGAAACTCCCGGGCATGGTCGTGCGCCCACTCGGCGAAGGTGCGAGCCGGGACTCCGGTGACCTCCTCGGCTGTGGGTGCCGGGCCAGCCGCGGTCGGATCGACTTCCTCGAGTGCCTGCAGGTCTGTCCCGCCGCCTGAATAGTCCTCGAAACCGAGCAGGAAACCCGCGTTCTCCGCGGCGAATCCTCCTTGCTTGTGGTAGTTCTCCCGTGCCTCGTCCCGGCTCACCACTTCGAAGCGGATCGGGCGGCCGATGGCCTCGGCGATGAGTTCGACCTGTCGACGATGCGACAGCATGTCGGGGCCGTTGAGGGTGTAAGCCCGTCCGCAGTGTCCGTCCTCCAGCAGAGCCAGGGCCGCGACATCGGCGATGTCCTGCTCATGCACCGGGCACCAGGCCGCATCAGGGTAGGGGTCGCGCACGACGCCCTCGGCACGGATGGACGGGCCCCACAGGGCCAGCTTGTTCATCGCGAACTCGCCCGGGCGCACGTGCGTCCACTCCAGGCCCGACTCCTCCACGGCCCGCTCGACCGGCAAGTGAAAGTCGCTGTCGAAACCTGCCGTGACAGCCCCGGAGGACAACACCACGATACGGCGCACGCCAGCCTGCCGAGCCAAGGCAACCACTTCCCGCGCGGTCTCGGCGACCGGGAAGAGATACATCCGGTCGACGTCCTTCAACGCGTCGGCGAGTGATTCCGGTTGCAGGAGATCTCCCGCTACTGCGCGCACGGCTTCCGGTAACCCTGCCGAGCGTCGGCTGCGGGTCAGAGCCCGCACCTCCGCGCCGGCCTCAACGAGTTGCCGGACTACGTTCCGGCCAACACTGCCGGTGGCTCCGGTCACCAAGATTGCCATGATGCTCCTTCTGATCGTTACTGCTCACGGGGACGCCTCACCACGAGACGACAGCCCCGTTCCACGTTGACCCGGCCGACGAACGCAGCTGTCCCACGACTGGCTTGTTGGCCACGGCGGCGAGAATGGCAGGCGGCGGAGAAGCAGTTCTAGTCTCTCGCCGAACCATTTTGAAACCGTCAGTTAGCGATCACACGGCTCGGAAATGTCGATGAGAACCAGCAACGCCGCTGGCGCCTGATGGCCCTTCATGCGGCCGCGACATGCTCCACATCGCAGGAATCGCTCTCTGGTCCGCGAAGCACTGCCTGGCTGTGGCTGCGCGTACGTCTCTGGGCTGATACGGCGGCAATGCTGTTACGCCATGTGGCGGATGGTGTTCATGCCGTGGCCGGACGCCGGGCGGCGGGGGCCTGCGAAAGCATCAAGGGCATCGAACGACATTGCTGATCGAGGAGCGTGCCGCATGTCCACCACTGTTCCCGTCTCCGACAACGCGCCGACCGGAGGAATGCATTTATCCGACCGCGCATCGGACCGGACGGGCCCGGGCGTTCCGGCCTGGGCGCGACGTGCGGCGGCTGCGGTCGTCTGGGTGTCTCTGCCGTCGGCTTTGTGGCGCCTCGCCGCCGTGCTGGGTGTTCCGCTTGGACTCGGACAGTCCGAGTACGATGCGATGCTCCTGCCCGGCTGGGGGCTGCTGGTGCTGCCTTTGCTGTCGCTGGCCCAAGAAGGTCTGGCCTGGCTGACACTCGGGTTGGTGCGGCCGTGGGGAGAAGTGTGGCCGCGTTGGCTGCCGTATCTCGGAGGCCGTCCGGTCCCGGTACGTGCTGCGGTTGTCCCGGCGGCTTTTGGCACACTCGCGTGCAGCGTCTATGGGGTATTGCTTGTCTGGACGACCCTGCACGCTCAGATGGACATCACGCCGTGGGGCAACTGGCTCCTGACCGCCTGTTATCTGCCTGTGGCCGCCTGGGGGCCGCTGCTGGGTGTGGTGACCGTGCACTACTACCGGCGCCGCACGCGCGGGTGAGGGGCGGGACTCCGTCACGGGCGGCCGCGTCGACTCCCTCCCTCCGCAGCTGGGTCACCAATACGCCCAGCTCAAGCCGCTCCTGACGATACGCCGACCAGATCGCCAGCAACCAGACAAGTGTTTGAGGTTCTCGTCGAAAGCCGAGAGCAAAAAGCAACAGCGCTTATATAAGCGCTGTTACGATACGCGGCGTGGCCGACACCCCCGCGCTCGACCCGACGCAGCAGAGCCTCTGGCGGCCCCTGCATCTGCTGCAGGCGTCCATGGACGCCGACATCGCCCGGATCTACTCCGAGCAACAGATCGAGGGGCTCAAGCCCAGCTTTGTCATGGAGTTGCTCCGGCTTCACGCCTGCGGGCGCATGACCATCGCGGAACTGGCCGAGTCGGTCCAGCGCACACATTCGGCACTCAGCCAGAAGGTCGCCGCGATGCGCACGGCCGGCTGGGTTCAGACCGTCGTGGGCGACGACGCACGCACCAGGAAGGTGACGCTCACTGACGAAGCCCGCCGCGTCGTGGATCGCCTGGCGGCGAAATGGCGGGCCACCGAGGCCGCCGTCGCTGACCTGGAAGCCGAGATTCCCTACCCTCTCTCCCAGGTCGTCACCGATATCGAGCGGGCTCTGGAGCGCAAGAGCTTCCACGACCGGATCGCCAAGCTGGCGGAAGATCCCGCATGGGGCTGAAGCGCACGCTGATCGACGTGACTCCGTTACGGTCGTCACCACCGTTCAGGCGGTTGTGGATCGGCCAGACCCTGTCCGGCTTCGGCAGCCAGATGACGCTCGTCGCCGTCATGTTCCAGGTCTGGCAGATGACGAAGAGCCCTATCTGGACGGGTGCCGTCGGGCTGGCCCAGGCGGTTCCGCTCATCGCGCTCGGACCGTTCGCCGGATCGCTCGTCGACCGGGTGGACCGCCGGAAATTCTACCTGCTCACGGTCAGTGGACAGGCCGTGTGTTCGCTCCTGCTCGCACTGCAGGGCGTCCTCGGGCACGTTCCTGCCGCCGGCGTGCTGGGGCTCGTCGCACTTCAGTCATGCTTCGTCGCAGGCGGCGGCCCAGCCTCGCGCACCTTCATCCCACACCTCCTGCCCAAGCAGCAACTGGCCGCAGGACTGGCGTTGAGGCGAATCGCCTTCCAGGGCGCCATGCTGCTTGGTCCCGCGCTCGGCGGATTGATCGTGGGCGGGCTGGGAGTCGGCGCCTGCTATCTGATCGACGCCTTGACGTTCGTCGCCGCGTTCTGCGGTGCCTTCGGCTTGCCGCAGATGCCCCCGGGAGATGAGCCTGCACGGCCCGGCCTGCGGGGGGTGTTGGATGGCCTGGCCTTCTTGGGCCGCACCCCCGTCATTCGCGGGGCCCTGCTCACAGACCTGGCCACCACCGTGTTGTCGATGCCCATCAGCCTGTTTCCCTTGATCAACGCCGAACGGTTCGACGGCAACCCACGCACCCTCGGACTGTTCCTCACGGCCATCGCTGTCGGCGGCGTTGCAGCGTCACTCTTCTCCGGAACCTTCACCCGCTTCCCCCGCCCCGGCCTGGTCATGCTCGGCGGTTCCGCTACCTGGGGTGCAGCGTTGACGCTGTTCGGCATATCACCCAACCGATGGGTCGGTTTGGCCTTCCTCGTCATAGCCGGCGCCGCCGACACCGTCTCCGTCGTCTCCCGGAGCACCGTCGTCCAGATGCACACACCTCACGAGCTACTTGGCCGCGTCAGTGCAGCTGAACAGATCGTCGGGCAAGCCGGGCCCGACATCGGCAACATGCGCGGCGGCCTCGTGGCAGACGCCACCTCGGGAGCAACAGCCCTCGTCAGCGGTGGCCTGCTTTGCCTCGGTGCCGTGGCCGTGGTGGGCGCCACGACGGCAGACCTGCGCAGTTCCTCCGCGTCCTCCTCTGCCCATACAGCCTCGGCCAGCCCATGAGCGTGGGCCGGAGCCGCAAGACAAACGCCTGGCGCAAGCTGCCCTCCAGCATCCCGACTGGCCAACTATCGGTCGACGAATCCGTCGACCCGTCCAAAGGGTGCACGGCACTCTTCGGGATCTCTGGCCCGGGCTCTGAAACTTGTGAGGATGAGGCCGGGTTGAGGCATGCGGACCGCTGGGCCGGTTGGCTTCAGGCTGTGGCTGCACAGCCGGTGGCCTGGCGCCAGGTGGTGAAACGGTTGGGTCATTTCGGTGGGTGGCCACAGGCTGTGAGCAGGTGGCGATGAGGGCGGAAGTGGGCTGAGAAGCCGCTGCGAACAGGAATCTCTGGCGTGCCCTGGTGGGTGAAGCGCCGCATAGCGCGTTCCCGCTGTCTCGTTGGCTGGTGGCTGGTCTCAGGCCCGGTTGTTGAGCTACTTCGACTGACGGTGCTCGGCCGAGGGCATGACCTCGCGGTGGGCGGCGCCGTAAGAGCGCACCTTGTCCGTCACGATCACCCGGGGCACATACCCGTATTCCTTGAGCAGACGGCGAAAGAACCGCTTGGCCGCCTGCGCGTTCCGCTTGGACTGGACGAGAATGTCGAGGACGTTGCCGTCCTGGTCCACAGCGCGCCAGAGGTACTGGAGCTTCCCGTTGGTCTTGAGGAAGACCTCGTCCATGTACCCCTTGTCACCCGGCCGCGGACACCGGCGCCGCAACTGGTTGGCGTAGGCCTGGCCGAACTTGGCGCACCACTGCCGGACCGTCTCGTACGACACCGTGACACCCCGCTCGAGCATGAGTTCCTCGACCTCCCGGAACGACAGCGGGAAACGGTGGTACAGCCACGCAGTGAGCAATGACCTCGCCCTGATACCGAAAGCCCTTGTACGACGGCGGCACGGGCCTCCACGAACAGACCCTCCCCGAGACGACCGACTCGAAGACCATCTCACGGAGCCCGACCGCCAAGTTGACAGTGCCCTCGCGAACGCTCGTGCAAGGGAACCGCCGCGGGAACCCGGAAGAGTCACTGGTGCTCGGATGAGGCTTGTCGTCGGGAGAGGACCAGCCTTCGTCGCTCTCGGTCGATCTCGGTGACGACGACCGTGACCTCGTCGCCGACGTGGACGACATCCGACGGAGCTTGCGCGGGCGTCCAGGTGAGTTCTCGCAGGTGGACCAGTCCCTCGATTCCGTCGGCGACCCGGACGAAGACGCCGAATGGGACCAGCTTGGTGACCTGTCCGTGCAGTTTCTGCCCTACCGCGATGCTGCCGGCGAATGCCTGGAAAGGGTCCGGCTGCGTCGCTCGCAAGGACAGTCTGGCCTCCAGGTTCCATGTGTCGAACTGGAGGAACTCGCATGAGACCCGCTGTCCGACCTGTACGACGTCGGATGCTGCTTCGATGCGCCGCCAGGACAGTTCGGGGATGGTGATGAACCCGACGCCGGGGAAGACCGGATGGTCGGGGCCGTCGTCCAGTGCTACGAATACGCCGAACCGTTCGATCGCTGTGACGGTGCCGGAAAGGTGCTCACCGCAGTGCAGTGATTCCAGGAACGTCCAGAGTTCTGGGTTCTCAGACCGCCCGCCCATCATGCCCCCAGCCTTTCACGAGGAGCTGTGCTGGGCGGGAGGTGCGGTCCGGTCGTCCAGGGTGGGTGAGCTGCACCCCGTTTCGTGGAGTCCCTGAAGCCAGGCTTATGATCCTGGCCCGAAGGAGAACCACGAGCAGTGCCAGCACCACGTAAATACCCCGACGAGCTCCGCGAGCGAGCCGTCCGCGAGGTCCGCACCACCGGCCGACCGATCGCACACGTCGCGAAGGACCTGGGCATCCACAAGGAGGCCCTGCGCGGCTGGGTCCGCCAAGCCGAGGCAGACAGCGGCGAACGCGACGACCGGCTGACCAGCGTCGAGCTTGAGGAGCTGAAGCAACTCCGCAAAGAAGTCGCGGAGTTGAGGCGGGCCAACGAGATCCTCAAAGCGGCGAGCGCGCTTTTTGCCCAGGAGCTCGACCGTCCCCGGACGAGCCCGACCAGGTGATCGACAGCCTGAAGGACAGCGGCTTCGGGGTCGGGCCCGTATGCCGGGTGCTCGGCTGGTCCGAGTCGGCCTACTACGCACGCAAGAAGCGGCCGAAGTCGGCCCGCCGGCTGCGGGACGAGCAGCTCACGCCCCTGATCGAGCAGGTCCATGCCGAGTCGGGCGGCACCTATGGTGCCCGCCGGATCACCCACGCGCTGCGGCGCAAGGGCGTCGAGGTGGCTCGCTGCACCGTCGAACGGCTGATGCGTGAGCTGGGCCTGGAGGGCGTCATCCGTGGTCAACGTCGCAGGACTACCGTGCCGGAGCCGTCGGCGCCCCGCCCGCCGGACCTGGTCGACCGTGACTTCACCGCCTCCCGCCCCGACCAGCTGTGGGTGGCGGACATGACGTATGTCCGCACGTGGTCGGGCTGGGTGTATGTGGCGTTCGTCCTGGACGTGTACTCGCGGATGATCGTCGGCTGGCAGGTCGCGAATCACATGCGGACCGAACTTCCGCTGGACGCCCTGGAGATGGCGCTGTGGAGACGCCGGATCAAGAAGGACTCCGGCCTCATTCATCACAGCGACCGCGGCTCGCAATATGTATCCATTCGGTACACCGACCGGCTCGCCGAGATCGGCGCCGCCGCCTCGGTCGGCTCCGTCGCGGACAGCTATGACAACGCGATGGCCGAGGCCCTGAACGGCACCTTCAAGGCCGAACTGATCGAGATGCAGGGCCCCTGGAAGGACGTCGACCAGGTCGAGCGGGCGATCTTCCAGTGGGTCACGTCGTACAACGAAGAAACGCCTCCATTCCGCACTCGACTACGTGCCACCGGCCGAGCACGAGCAAGCCTTCTGGCGGAGACAGAAGCAAACCCCGCAGTCCGCCTGAAACAAGATCACCGGACTCTACGGAACTCGGGGCAGCTCACTGTCGGTGGGTTGGTCTGGCTGGGGTTGTCCGGGTACTTCACCGACGACATCGACCGCGCGGGCGGGCACATACCGGTCCTGGCCCTCGCCGCATACGTGCTTCTCGGGACGGGGCTGGCCGGGGCCGACACAGGCCGCCACAACTGAGACTCCCCCGTGCTGGCGGCATCTGGCGACTGCCGTTCGCCTTGCGGGTACGGCATGGGCCGGAGAGCCTATGCCCATCGCCTGGTACTCCGGCAGACGGTGGACAACGCCGACGGGGCGGCGTATGCCGACGCGGTGTCGGAGTACGCCGCCCTCGAGCGGGACGAGCTGCCGGAGGCAGTCCGCGCGGTCACTTCGGGTCGCGGTTGAACACCGCCTTCGACCAGCGGTAGCCGAGCGCCGCCAGGCTCAGGCACCAGACGATGGTGATCCACCAGTTGTTGCCGATCTCGGTGCCGAGTAGCAGTCCGCGCAGCGTCTCGATGGCGGGCGTGAACGGCTGGTACTCGGCGATCGGCTGGAACCAGCCCGGCATCGCGTCGACCGGGACGAAGGCGCTGGAGATGAGCGGCAGGAAGACCAGCGGCAGCGCGTTGTTGCTGGCAGCCTCGGCGCTCGGGCTGACCATGCCCATACCGACCGCGATCCAGGTGAACGCCAGGGCGAACAGCGCGAGCAGCCCGAACGCCGCGATCCACTCCAGGGCCGTGGCATCCGTGGAACGGAAGCCGATGGCCACGCCGACGGCGCCGACGAGAGTCACGCTGATGACCGACTGCACCACGCTGCTGATGACGTGTCCGATGAGCACGGAGCCGCGGTGGATCGCCATGGTGCGGAAGCGGGCGATGATGCCCTCGGTCATGTCCATGGAGACGGACACCGCGGTGCCGACCAGGGTGCCGCCAATGGTCATCAGCAGGATGCCCGGGACGAGATACGCGATGTACTCCGAGCGGTCGGCGCCACCACCGCCGATGCCCGCGCTCATCACGTCGCCGAAGACGTAGACGAACAGCAGCAGCAGGACGATCGGTGTGAGCAGCAGGTTCAGAGTGAGGGACGGGTAGCGCCGCGCGTGCAGGAGGTTGCGGCGCAGCATCGTGGAGGAGTCGCGCAGGGCGAGGGAGAGCCGGGCCGGGCGGGCGGGAGCCAGGGGGGTGCTCATCGGACAGCCTCCTTGGACTGGTCGGTGCCGCCGGTCAGGGCGAAGAACACGTCGTCGAGGTCGGGGGTGTGCATGGTCAGCTCGTTGGCCTCGATGCCGGCGGAGTCCAGCCAGTCGAGGATGGAGCGCAGCTCGCGCTGGCTGCCGTCGCTGGGGATCTGCAGTGCCAGCGCCTCGTCGTCCCGGGTGACCTCGCGCAGCGCGGAGGCGGCTCTCTGGTATGCGGACGGGTCGGTGAAGCGCAGACGGACATGCCCGCCTGGGATCAGCCGCTTCAGCTCGTCGGCGGTGCCCTCGGCGGCGATCTTGCCGTCGTTCAGCACCGCGATGCGGTCGGCGAGCTCGTCGGCCTCTTCCAGGTATTGGGTGGTGAGGAAGACGGTGACGCCGTCGGAGACGAGTTCGCGGATGATCTGCCACATGTTGTGGCGGGAGCGCGGGTCGAGGCCGGTGGTCGGTTCGTCGAGGAAGATGATCCGCGGGTTGCCGACCAGGGTCATGGCGATGTCGAGGCGGCGCTTCATCCCGCCGGAGTAGGTGGAGGCGGGCTTCTTCGCGGCCTCGGTGAGGTCGAACCGTTCCAGCAGCTCGGCGGTGACCTGCCGTCCCTCGCGTTTGGAGAGGTGGTGCAGGTCCGCCATGAGGAGCATGTTCTCCTCGCCGGTGATCAGGCCGTCGACGGCGGAGAACTGCCCGGTGACACCGATCGCGGCGCGTACCCCGTCCGGTGAGGTGGCGAGGTCGTGGCCCGCGACCTGGGCCTGTCCGCCGTCGGCGGTGATGAGCGTGGACAGGATCTTCACGGCGGTGGTCTTGCCGGCGCCGTTGGGCCCGAGCAGCGCGAACACGGACCCGGCCGGGATGCGCAGGTCGATGCCGTCGAGGACGGTCTTGTCGCCGTACGACTTGCGCAGACCGACGGTGGAGACGGCGGCCGACGACTGCGGACCGTCGCCCTGCGCGAGCGTGGGCATGACAAATGAAGGCATGAGCCCTCCGATCGAAGGCTGAAGTGGGTGGGAAAGGGGCCGGTTGACGATGTGGTGCTCAGGCCCGGGCCCGCCGGACGTCGATGTTGCCGTACTTGGTGCGGGCGCGGACCTTGACCGTGTCCTCGGTCTGCTCCGGGGTCTCGGACGTGGTGAGGGTGTTGCGTACCTGGCCGGAGTTCGAGCTGAGGTCGAGCCAGGCGGCCGTGCCTTCGCGGACGCCGATGTCGATGGCGCCGTAGTTGGTCTCCAGCTGGACGGTGCCGCGGGCCACTTCGCCTACGCGCAGGGTGCCGTGGGCGGTGGTGGCGGTGACCGAGTCCCCGGCGCGCCGGATCTCGATGTCGCCGTTGGCGCCGCTCACCCGCAGCTCGCCGGTCGCGGCGTCGACGGTGGTGGTGCCGTGGGAGTTCTTCAGGACGGCGGGGCCGTCGACGAGGCCGACGCGCAGGCTGCCGGAGCTGGTGGTGATCTCGGCCCTGCCCTCGATGCGGTCCACGGTGATCGAGCCGTGCGACGCGGTCAGCTGGAGCGGGCCCGTCGTGTCGAGGCGGACGTCGCCGGACGAGGTCTTCACGCGGACCTCGCCGAGCCGGCCCTCGCCGAGCACCTGGGCCCAGGCGCCGGTCATGTCGATGCGCGAGTCGGTGGGCAGTTCGACCGTCACGTCGACGGTGCCGGTGCGGCCGAGCCCGAGCAGATTGCCCTTGGGCGTCCTGACGGTCAGTGCGCCGCCGGCGTAGGTGACCTCGGTCTGCTCGGCCGCCCGTACGTCCAGGTCCTTCTTCGGGTCGCGGGGCCGCACCTCGACGACGGTGTCGGGGCGGTCGCTCGCGGTGAACTGGATGGAACCGGCCTCCACGCGCGCGGTGACCGAGATCGGTTCGGGAGTGTCGAAAGAAGGCATGGCTGTCCCGTCCTCTTGAGTCCTTGGGTCGTCCCCGCTCGTGGGACGTGGTGTGGGGTGAACTGGTGCTGGTGGAGGCGCGGCTAGCGCACCCAGCCCGTGAAGCTCTGTCCGACGGTCTGGGCCTTCTCCGGCGTACGCGACCGGGTGCCGCCGTCGACTGCGGCCGACACGGCGCGCACCAGCCACGCGTTGACCGACAGGCCCTCGCGGCTCGCGGCCTCCTCTGCGCGGGCCTTGAGATGAGCCGGCAGGCGTAGGTTGACGCGGGCGGTGCCGCCCTCGTCACCGTCGGCCGGGGCCGGGGCCCTGAGAGGTTCGACGGGCGCGGCCGGCTCCGCGGGGGCGCCGCCGTCGGTGGGCGGCGGTGTCACCACGAAGTCGGGATCGAGTCCGCGCAGCCGTACGTCGACCGAGCCGGGGGCGAGTTCGCGGGTGATCTCGTCCATCGCGGCGGAGAGCACGTTGAGCATGGTCAGGCGGGTCGCCGACTCCAGGGGCGCAATGAGCCTCTCGGCCAGCTCCCGGGCTTCGTCGCCGCCGGCTTCGGCGGCCACCGCGAGTTCGCGGCGGAGGGCGTCGACATACGGGGTGAGGTCCATGACGCCATCATGGCACCGCAATGGCGCCACTTGCAAGCCCGAACGGCACCTCATACGGGTTGGGCTTGAGGGGGGTCAGCCTGATCTGCGGAAACGCGGGTAGGACGCCCCGAGTCATTGCGGCGCCATGCACGCTCATACGTTTCCGGGAGCGCGGAATGGCGCCGAGTGACGCCGTACGGTGCCACCTCGTTCAAGTGGCGCCGTGCGATGCCGCGAGAAGGTGCCGCCTCTCGGTGCGCGGCTGGGCCGACCCCAGGCCCAGAACTCAGTAACGCAGGGGCCCATCCAGTCGCCCACAGGGCATCGACGCCGGACGAAGCGAACCTCAGAGCGTCCCGGGCCGGCATCAGCCGACGCGCAGGCGGGAACACTCTGGCGCGCACCACGGCATTCACCAGGCCTACGGCGCGCGCCGAAGCTGTGGCGAGTCCCTGGCCTGCCACATCCGCGACTGCATCCACATGATGGCGCCATTTGGGTTCACTATGGCGCCATCAATGTGCCATAGTGACATCACGAGCGGCGCACCCCTTGGCCTTACAGGCCGAGGGGTGCGCGTTTTCGAGGAGTGAGCCATCAAAGGGGTCGGATCATGGAGACAGCACAGAGTCAGGAGCAGGCGGCGCCCGCCGCCTTCACCGCCTTCGCCCGCTTCGTGCTCTGCGGCGGTGGGGTGGGGATCACCTCCAGCTTCGCCGTGGCGGCCCTCGCCTCCTGGATTCCCTGGGCTCTGGCCAACGCGCTGATCACCGTGGTCTCCACGCTCCTCGCCACCGAGCTGCACGCCCGCTTCACCTTCGGCGCGGGCGGGCGCGCGACCTGGCGCCAGCATGCGCAGTCGGCCGGGTCCGCGGCGGCCGCATACGCATTGACCTGCGTGGCGATGCTTGTCCTGCAGCAGATGGTGGCGGCGCCCGGTGCGGTTCTGGAGCAGGTCGTCTACCTGTCCGCCTCCGCACTCGCCGGTGTCGCGCGGTTCGCGGTGCTGCGCCTCGTCGTCTTCGCGCGGAACCGCGCGCAGGCCGCGCCCACCGTTCGCACCGCCCGTTCCGTGCACGCGACCGTGGCCCGCACCGCGGCCCCGGCAAGCCCCGCGGTGCTCTGCTACGCCGCCTGACTGGTCCGCCGGGCGGCGTGCCGCGCGGGCAGGTGTCCTCTGAATCGTCGTTAGCGCCGCATTTGCCGCTGACGCCCCTTCAGCCGGGCAGCGACAGGCCGGTTCCGGGGAAGAACCCGACGGCGCCTGGTTCTCCGCGGCGCAGTTCTCCGGCACTGCCTGGTTCTACGAGGCGCGGTTCTCCGACGACGCCAGGTTCTCCGCGGCGCAGTTTGAGGTGGCAGAGCTGTTGGGGCCACTGGTCTGTTCAAAAGCGCTCGTCTTGTCCATCGGCACGGTTCGGCAGCCCTGTGACGGTGGAGGCCGCGGCAGCCCGTACTGGATGCAAGCGCACTCGGTGGGCCTCCACAGCCGCCTTACGCCTTTGCCACGCCACTACTGAACTTGAGATGTCGGCGCCGTTCGCCTGACGGCGGCCGCTCAGCTCGGGTAGCTCTGGACCGTGAGATACGCGCAGGGCGGCGGGTTGACCGACGCTGGGAGGGCCGCGCGGGAGCGGATCCGGCTTCGGGCCGTGGAACGCTTCGAGCGTGGGGACAAGAACCGGGAGATAGCTGCCGCGCTGCGGGTCAGCGAGCGGTCGGTCGAGCGGTGGCGCCGCCATTGGCGCGAGCGCGGCGAGGCTGGAGTCCTGTCGAAGGGCTCACCCGGGCGGCCGAGGCTCAGTGAGAGGTCGTTCTCTTTCCGAACCTCGTGTGTGACTTTTGCTGGTCAGACATGAGATCGCGGCTGTCGCGGAAGTCTCGGCTCGTTGCTGGCTGAGATGTCGTGGGGGTGGCGGATGCCGTCGATGCGGGCGGTGTTGGAAGCGCGGCAGAAGGCCGCGGCGGTGCGGGTGGAAGACCTCGAAGCCGAGTTGGAGCGGGTGCGGGTGGCTCTGACGGAGGCAGAGGAGGTGCTCAGACGCCGGGTGATCGGTCCGGAGCAGTATCTGGAGGCGCTGGCCGAGGGGGATGCGCCCGCCGAGGCCGTCGTCGTGTCGCAGACGAGGCCGGTAGGCCCGCGCCGGGCGGTGCCTCACCGCCACGACGCGGCCGGAACCGAGGTGCTGTCGGTGGACTACCAGGCGTTGATGGCCGCTGCCCTGGAGGCGGGAGCCGATGGGCTGAGTGCCCGGCGGGCGGCGGTGGTGCTGGGCTGGGACACCGCCTCCGCCTCCCGTGTCGAGGGGGCGAGGGCCCGGCTCAAACGGCTCGTGGAACGAGGCTGGCTGATCGAGGAGAAGCCAGGCAGGTTCACGCTGCCCGCGACGGAGCAAGACACTGCTGGTGCTGGGCGACCAGGCGGCGGCTCATGAGCATGGTCATCGACCACAGGACGACGGTCTCGCTGGTGTCGGCGCGCCGTTCGTAGTCACGAACCAGGCGTCGGCTGCGCAGGAGCCAGGCGAAAGATCTCTCGACGACCCAGCGGCGGGGCAGGACCTGAAAACCTTGGACGTCGTCGCTGCGGCGGACGATGTCGAGGACGACTCCGAGGTGCTGGACGGTCCAGTCGGTGAGGTGGCCGGTGTAACCGCCGTCGGCCCAGACCCGCACCAGCCGCCGGAAATGATTCTTCGCCGCAGGCAGCAGAATGCGGGCCGCGTCCCGGTCGGTCGTGGACGCCGGCGTGACCAGCACAGCCAGCAGAAGCCCGAGGGTGTCAGTGAGCAAGTGACGCTTGCGCCCGTTGATCTTCTTCCCGGCGTCGAAGCCTCGCGAGGCGTGGGTAACGGTGGCGTCCGCCTTCACCGACTGCGAGTCCACGACGCCTGCGCTCGGCTCCGGCCTGCGGCCCTCAGCTCCGCGGACGGCCTCGCGCAGCCGGTCATGCAGTTCGGCCACCAGCCCCGTGTCCCGCCAGCGGGCGAAGAAGGCATAAACCCGGTCCCACGGCGGGAAGTCGGCGGGCATCGCCCGCCACTTGATGCCATTGTCGACGAGGTAGCGCACCGCGTCGATCATCTGCCGGTGGCAGTAGCCCTCCGGCCGACCGCCCCGGCCTGCCAGCCATCCAGGCACCGGCAGCAGATCCCGCACGACCGCCCACTCCGCATCGCTCATGTCCGAGTCGTACCGGGGCCGGCGCTCCGGCCGGTCGGCCGCGTTCCCGAACCTGTGGGCGAGGCAGTCACACCCAGGAGTGGACGAACTGGACTCGGCGACCAAGACCACGCGACACTTCGACATCAGGGCCTCTTGCTTCTCGCTGGATTCGACAACCGCGAGCTACCAAGAGGCCCTTCTTCCATGCACCTGCACCGGCGGGCTCACCCGAACCAGGCCCCTGTTCGAACCCCTCCGACCACACGGACGGATAGAGAACGGCCAGTGAGAAGCAGGTCGCCAAGCCGGAGCGGGAGTTGGAGCGCGGCCCCCTGGTCCACGGCCGGGTCGACCAGCGGTGGACCCTGGCCCGCGTGAAGACGCTGATCGGCCAGCTGTTCCACGTGAGCTACACAGTCGAGGGAACATGGCGGTTACTGAAGCGGCATGGCTGGTCGTGGCAGCAACCGGCCCGCCGCGCGATCGAGCGTGACGACGCTGCGGTGGACCTGTGGAAGAAGGAGGTCTGGCCGCGGGTAAGAGCACCACGGCGGCCTGCGACGGATGGATCGTCTTCGAGGACGAGGCCGGTCAGTCGCTGACGCCGCCGCAAGCCAGGTCCTGGGGCCGGAGGGGCTGCACCCCGGTGGTCCGCGTGCGCGGCCGGGGCTCGGGCCGGGTATCGATGGCAGGCATGACCTGCTACAAGGCTGGCGAGCGGTCCCGGCTCTTCTACTCCGTCCGCGAGTACACCGGGCGCAAGGACCAGCCCAAAGGCTGCGGCTGGCGCGACTTCCGCGATCTGCTGATCCGCGCCCGCTTCCAGCTCGGCGGCCCGATCGTCCTGGTCTGGGACAACGTCCGCCTCCACCTGACCAAGTCCTTACGGGCGTTCATCGAAGCGAACGCGGACTGGCTCACGGTCCTCCAGCTGCCCACCTACGCGCCAGACCTGAACCCGCAAGAAGGCGTCTGGTCGCTGGTCAAGCGCGACATCGGCAACCTCGCCGCAGCCGACCTCAGCCAGACCACCCGTGCCGTGGAGCGCAAGCTCAAGATGCTGCAGTACAAACCGGAGGTCATCAATGGCTGCCTCGCTGGCACCGGCCTGGTGCTGGAAGCGTGAACACGCTGGCTGGCCGATCGGTGATGGGTCCTGCACGGTCGGAGTCTAAGGTCGCTGGTCAGATACGGTGACGAGATGAACGAGAGCCTGCCTGTCGACGTAGCCGACATGCTTGCGGCAGTCCTGAATGGGGGCACTCTGGTTCATATCGCGCTCCGAAGGCAGGTTCCGCACCTCAGCGTGCGAGCGCGCTGCACATGTGGGTGTGGCACCGCCTACTTCGAGCTCGACACCAGCAAGATGGAACCTGCACCCACCGGCCCCGGCACGGTAGTGGCGGCCGAATCGCAGCTCGTCACCGAAGCCGGCGAGTGCCCAGGTGAGGTCCTGGTCTTCACCCAGGGCGGCTACCTGTCGTGGCTGGAAGTCTGTTCATGGAGCGACGACATCGAAGTGACACTGGCCGCCGCGTGTAACTGGTTGCAGACACGCTCTTGATCCCGAACGACCAGCGCCCAGCGGGGTCCGCGACACCGCCGACATCACGAATTCAAGTTCAGTAGCGAGCAAGGGACCCGCCAACTCTCTGTCCTCCGATTCGTCTGGCCGAAGCGGTAGACCTGGTAGCCCAAGAGCTGTGTCCCAGAAAGGTTCTGATCCTCAGGGCCTCCTCAGCGCCTTCGGTTTCCATCACTGCGGGCAAGACCCTTTGCGCCGAACACGCTGCTGTGTATGCGGCGACGGCGTGTACATCAGTGGGAAGGTAGCTGCACGCATGGATCTCTAGACGTCATCTCATTTGGCGAGTATGTGCGACGATTCGTCGGCCAGTAGGAAGCCATGAGCGGGGGCG